>JAYVJN010000306.1:0-6023 GCA_043769325.1 Acidobacteriota bacterium | reverse complement strand
TTACTTGCGCTGTCTCAATATGTTAGCGGCGGCGGGCGGTGAGACAATATCTTCGCAAGAGTTAGCCAAACAGTTTAGCCTCAATTCGGCGCAGATTCGTAAGGATTTGGCCTATTTCGGCGAGTTCGGCGTGCGCGGCGTGGGCTATTCGGTGGCAGAACTGCGGCGGCATCTGACTAAAATTTTAGGCTTGGACTATGAGCACCGCGTTGGCATAATTGGCGCGGGGCATTTGGGGCTGGCCCTGGCGAACTATAAAGGCTTTGCCGACGCGGGTTTCCACATCGTCGCGCTTTTTGACACCGACAAACACAAAATCGCGGACGCCAACGGCACGGGGCTCCCCGTCCATCATCTGCGCGATTTGGCCCGTGTGGTCGCAGAGCAAGCGATTGACGTGGCGGTCATCGCCGTGCCTGGCGCAACGGCGCAAATCGTCCTCAACAAAATCACGGCAGCGGGCGTCAAGGCCGTGCTCAACTTCGCGCCCGTGCCGCTTAAAACCAAACCCGGCGTCAAGATAAAGACCGTTGATTTAACGATTTCGCTGGAATCCCTGTCCTACTTTCTGGCGCAACCTAACGAGGCGTAAAGCATGAGTGAACCGCTCCCACCGTTGTCTGCGGAAAAACCGCGTGCCGCCAGCGACAACCTCTGCAAAAGATTGGTTGACGCCCATCCGACGCAGTTCATCGAGTGGCTGTTCAAGGTCAAAGTGGAAACGGCGCAGCCTTTGAAAACCGAATTGAGCCGCGAACCTGTGCGGGCCGACGCGCTGATGCTGTGGGAAAGCGGCGCTGAGACTTTTCACATCGAATTTCAGACCACCGCCAAAAGCCACGTTCCCGTGCCGTTGCGGATGCTGGATTATTACGTCGGCTGCAAGCGTTTGGCCCCGGAGCGGCGCGTCTGGCAGGCCGTCGTGGTGCTGAAAGAAAGCGGCGACGAATTGGTGGATTATTACGAAGACGTTTATTCGCAAGCGTTTCTGCGCTACACTGTCATCAAGCTATGGGAGCAAGACCCGCGCGAAATAATGCGTTATGATGGCTTGCTGCCGTTGGCGGTGTTGGCCCGCGCCGAAAAGAGCGGCGAACAACTTTTGCGCCAGGTAGCCGGACAAATCCGCGCTGTGCCGGATAAAACCGAACAGCGCGACCAACTCAAAGCGGCGCAAATTTTCGCGGGCCTGCGTTATTCTCAGGAGAAAATCTATCGTATTTTGCTAGGAGGCGATATGCTTGAAGAATCAGTAATTTACCAAGACATCATGCAAAAAGGCCACCAGCAAGGCCGACAAGAAGGCTGGTTACAAGGCGGGCTAGAGCGTGAACGGCACGCTTTACTGCTGCTTTTAATGCAAAAATTCGGCAAGATTACGCCGGCGGCACATAAAGGACTGGAAAGCCTCTCACTCACGCAGCTTGATGAGTTGGTGTTGTCATTACGCGATTTCCAAACCTATCAGGACTTTACAGCTTGGCTGCGCGCACGCAAAACTTTTTGACCCAACATTAGGCATGAATGAAGCAACCGCGCGGCGGGCTATAATTGAAATCGGTAAGCTGTTGTATGAGCGCAGTTACGTCGTCTCGTCGGACGGCAATGTGAGCGTGCGCCTGGACGACGGGCGCATTCTGGCGACGCCGACCATGACCTGCAAGGGGCGCATGACGGAAGAGATGCTCGCGCTCACGGATTTGGACGGCAAGCCTTTGAATGACCGCCGCGCCTCGTCGGAACTGGCGATGCACCTGTTGGTTTACCGCGAACGCCCCGACGTGCACGGCGTTTGCCACGCGCACCCGCCGCACGGTTCGGCCTTTGCCGTCGCTAATCTGGCGATTGACGCGCCGATTTTGTCGGAAGTAATCCTGACGCTTGGCTGTGTTCCTCTGACCGCTTACGGCACGCCTTCTACCGACGAACTGACCGAGGCCATGAAGCCCTTCGTCGCCCACCACAACGCTCTGCTGATGGCGAATCACGGCGCGGTGGCTTACGGCGCGGATGTTTGGCAAGCGTTCGACAGGCTGGAAACGCTGGAACACACCGCCAAAATCGCCATCCTCTCACGCGCCCTCGGCGGCCCCCGCGATTTGCCGCCCGACGCCATCGAAAAACTCATCAATATCCGCGAAAAGGCCGGCTACCTCGACGAACGCGCCCGCTGCCAATCGTGCGGCTACCTCGCTGACACCAACATCACCTGCGGCATCGAAGGCCACCAACACGCCGCGCACGCCAACGGCAACGGCGCGAAAATCAGTCTGACTCGTGAAGAATTGATCGAATTACTGGCGCAAGCCGCTAGTGCGAGGTAACAAAATGACGGCTTTACCCAAACCGAAAATGACGCTCGAAGAATACTTTGAGCTAGACCGCAACGCCGAAGGCCGCTTTGAATACTTTGACGGCGAGGTCTTTGAAATGAGTGGCGTGCATCCGACCCACGCCCGGCTTGAGCGGCGTTTGGGCCGTTTATTGGAAGAACCCACGGAAGCGCGTGGCTGCCATATCTTTCCGGCAGATTTGCGTGTCGTTGTGCCGGCGTTGCCCCCGTATCGCTACCCGGATTTAACCGCGCTTTGTGGCAAGCCGGAATTTACCACTATTGACGGGTTGCCCTGCCTGGCGAATCCGGTGTTGATTGTTGAGATTCTCTCCGCCAGCACCTCTGCTTTTGATTTGAAAGACAAGTTTGAGGGTTATAAATCAATTCTCACTTTCCGCGAATACCTGCTCCTCGCCCAAGACCGCCCTTTCCTCATGCGCTATCTCAAACAAGCCGAACGCTTCTGGCTGCAAAGCACTTACGGCGCGGGCGAGGTTGTGCCGATTGAATCGCTCGGCTGCGAATTGGATGTGGACGCCCTCTATCAAGGCATCAATTTTGAATCGGACACCGGATTTTGAAACACTGAGGGGCCTGCTATGACCGCTTTACCGAAACCCAAGATGACGCTTGAAGAATACTTTGAGCTAGACCGCAACGCCGAAGGCCGCTTTGAATACTTTGACGGCGAGGTCTTTGAACTTAGTGGCGGCACTCCTCAACATTCGCAACTTATCAGCAAAGCTACCTGGCTTTTGGGCGGGAATCTATACCCCAAAGGCTGCTTTATGTTTTCGGCGGATGTGCGCCTGAAAGTTCCCGCTTTGCCGCCTTATCGTTACGCCGATATTTCGGCCTTGTGCGGCGCGCCTGTGTATGAGGAAATCAGCAACCTGCCCTGTCTGACTAACCCGGTTTTAATCGTTGAGGTGCTGTCGGAAAGCACGGAAGCCTTTGACCGGGATGGCAAATTTCGCGGTTACAAATCAATTCCCAGCTTTCTCGAATACGTTTTGATTGCCCAAAAAGAAACGCGCATAACTAAATATCTCAAGCAAGCCGAACGCTTCTGGCTGCAAAGCGAATACGGCGCGGGCGAAGTTGTGCCCCTCGAATCGCTGGGCTGCGAGTTGGAGATGAACGCCCTCTATCAAGGCATTAACTTCGCGTCAGAGACGGGATTTTGAAACACTTGAGGAGCCTACTATGGCCGCTTTGCCAAAAACCAAAATGACGTTGGAAGAATACTTTGCGCTAGACAACGCCGCCGAAGGCCGCTTTGAATACTTTGACGGCGAGGTGTTTGAAATGAGCGGCGTGCAACCGAATCACGCCGATTTAGAAAGCAATTTGATTACTCTGCTAAAAGTTCAACTCGCCCCACGCGGCTGCAAAGTTTATCCGGCCAACTTGCGGCTCAAAGTGCCGGCTTTGCCGCCTTATCGTTACCCGGATTTATCTGCCCTCTGTGACAAACCTGTGTTTGAAAGAATCGGCGGGCTGGATTGTCTCGTCAACCCCGTGCTAATTGCTGAAATTCTGTCTGATAGCACCGCCGCTTTTGACCAGGGCGAGAAATTCACCGGCTATAAATCTATCCTTAGTTTCCGTGAATATCTGTTGCTAGCACAGGACAAAATGCGCGTGGTCAGGTATCTCAAGCAAGCCGAACGCTTCTGGCTGCAAAGCGAATACGGCGCGGGCGAGGTTGTGCCCATCGAATCGCTCGGCTGTGAGTTGGATGTGGACGCGCTCTATCAGGGGATTAATTTTGCGCCGGAAACGGGTTTCTGAGATGTCAAGAGTTACGCTAAAAACAAGCGAATGCGTTAAATCCGTTCATGGCAATTCGCTCAAGCAGTAGAATTTTGGTAAATTCACCTGGCAGTTATTTTATTGGAGAAACTAACGAATGCAAGAAGCACTTGGCATGGTCGAGACTAAAGGTCTCGTGGCAAATATCGAAGCGGCGGACGCGATGGTTAAGGCCGCTAATGTGACCCTCGTGGGTTACGAGAAAATCGGCGCGGGGTTCGTGACCGCGATTGTGCGCGGCGATGTGGCGGCGGTCAAAGCGGCGACGGACGCGGGCGCGGCGGCGGCGCGGCGCGTGGGCGAACTCGTCAGCGTGCACGTTATTCCGCGTCCGCATGGGACGGTGGACGATGTGTTGCCGATTGGTATTAAGTAAGTTCAATGTTTCAAGTTCCAGGTTCCAAGTAAACACCTGGAACCTGGAACTTTGAACTTTGAACCTATCGAATGATTATCGCGCGCATCATCGGCACGGTGGTCGCCACGCAGAAAGACCCTCGTTTGCAGGGCGTCAAGCTTCTCGTGGTGAAACCTATCAACCTGGACGGCACCGACCAGAGCGGTTATGTCGTTGCCGTTGACACGGTTGGCGCGGGCTATCACGAGAAAGTCTTGGTGGTCGGCGGTTCCAGCGCACGCCTGGCTCAGGGCATGAAGGATATGCCGGTTGACCAGGCCATCATCGGCGTCATTGACACGGTGGACGTAAAGCAATAGTACTGAGGACTGAGTGCTGAGAATTAAGAACGCACTCAGTCCTCAGCACTCAGCACTTTAGTTATGCAGTTAGCGCGGGTTATCGGCAATGTCGTTTCGACGGCGAAGAATGATTCGCTGACGGGGCGCAAGCTGCTCATCGTGCAGACTTTGGACGCGCATTTGCAACCCAAAGGGACGCCGACGGTGGCGGTTGATTCCGTCGGTGCGGGTATTGGTGAATTAGTCTTTTGGTGTCGCGGCAAAGAGGCCAGCTTTCCCTTCAAACGCGAAGACACGCCCACTGATTGCACCATCATCGGCATCGTGGATTCCGCTTCGCACGTTTTCAACGCAGAAGTTCAAGGTTCAAAGTTCAAGGTTCAAAGTTAAGCGGCTTTGGAACTTGGAACTTGGAACTTGGAACTTGGAACTTGGAATGCTTTTAGCCCGTGTCATCGGCAATGTGGTCGCCACGCAGAAGAATTTCCGCTACGAAGGCGGGCGACTCATGTTGTGCCGCCAAATAACGCCCGAAGGCGCGGATATGGATTACACGACTTTGGCGTTGGACAGCGTGGATTCGGGCGTCGGTGACATCGTGCTGATTGTGCAGGAAGGCTGGGGCGCGTCCACCGCCGCCACCGGCAAAATCGGCGCGGCCATTGACTCAGCCATCGTCGGCGTAGTTGACAGAGTTGATTTGTTATAAAAATGAGCGCAGAGATTGACGATAAAGCGCGCGCCTTGACCTCGCGCATCACGCAACGCATAAGCACCGACGCGCCCGCCGGCGAACTGGACGAACTACGCGCCGGTTTGGGAGAAGTCTTACGGCGGATAGACAAACTCGAAGCACACTGGGCTGTCCAACCCCCAACCTCCAACCCCCAATCCCCACCGCTTCACCCTAGCCAAGAGCGTTTCAATATTGAACCCGCCGTAACGGAGATGGTGGATTTCTTGGAAGGCGGCAAACGCTGCACCTTTGAACCAGGCAACAAGCCCTGCGACAACTGCTCAATGTGTACCGCACGGGGGTTCTGAACCTTTAGAATTTCTCTTGAGTCACGTTATGTCAATACCTTCGCCAATTTTGAGCGAAATCGAAAAATAGAATTATTGAAAGCAAAAGACTTGGAAAATTAACCGAAAACTTGGGAATAATTAATAATGC
>JAYVJN010000305.1:0-5307 GCA_043769325.1 Acidobacteriota bacterium | reverse complement strand
AAAGAGAAACAAGCCTAAACCGGCCACCGCCAGCAAACCCATGCGTAGCGGGTCAAGTTGCAAACGCGCGCGCCAGCTTTCTTCGAGTTCGGCGTTTTCCCGTCCTTTGCCGAACAACGCCGGATGAATAAATTTCAGGTAGATATGCGCTGAAACAATGGCAATCAGCAGCACGGCGACGGAAATAAAGGCCGTCTCTTTTGTGCCAAACAGCAAGGCCAGACACGAAACGCCGAACAGCAGCCACCCGGCCCGCGCGCCTTCGTATTGGTAAAGAGTCACTACGCAAGCCGCCAAGTTCAACAAAGTACAGGCGAGCAGCAGCTTAAACGAAGCGGGGCGAACCACTGTATAATACGAAAAAACCGCCAGCAAAACAGCCGAAATCGCGCTCCAATAGCCGAATTCGCGCCTTGACGCATCAGGCTTGGGCGCGTCGTAATACTGGACGGCGGCGACCACCATGCCTACGGTGAAAAAGGCGAACAGCATCTCGTGGATAAAGTAACGCGAGATGAAAACCATGCCCGGCGAAATCGCCAGCAAAGCCGCCGCCGTGAGCGTCGCAATATCGCCCAACTTCTTCCGCAACAAAAAGATAAGCCCAACTGTGCCAAGCCCGAAAAGCACCGTCGTAAAACGCACGGAAAAGGTGCTGAGGCCCGCTTCTTTGCCGAACAACACGCCGTTGATAACGGAAACCGCCAGCGAGAAATAGTAGAGCGTCGGGCCGTGATAATTATTCGGGTCGTAGTGGTATTTGTTGTTGCCGTAAAGGTCTTTCAGGAAAAACCCGTTGACGCCCTCGTCGTGGTGCATCGGTTTGAGGTTGATGTCGTACAGGCGCAAAAAGACCGCCAACGCCATTATCGCCAGACACGCAATTTGCCACTGCTGCGGCGTTAATTCATACCACGCCGGATAATCATCTGCCGCGCGGCCCGTCTCAGCCCACTTCATATCCGACGGTGTTACCGCCTGGTTAATTTGCGCTGTTTTCTTTTTATTTGAAGACTTTGCCACCGTTATTTCCCCTTCAACAGAGTAGGATAATTTGCCAAACTATCCTACCCCTCTATATCTTTCAAGAAAAAGAATTTTAGATCTAGGGAAGACACAGAAAACGCGGAAATAAGCAAACGCAGAACTTGGCTGCTTTTTTCCGTGTGTTTCGCGTGTTCCGCAGACAATTCTTTTTCTTGAAATCTATAGCTATACTTACCAACGCGCAGGTTTGCGCGTTGCTGTTTACTTACCCTGCTTGTTCGTTTCTCCCATACCTTCGCGGCTCATTGGGCCGTCACCGCCGCCGGGAACCGTCATTTTCCAATCGTCGCCGTCTTTCACAAAGTCCATTGTCTTCCATTGGCCTTTTTCGTCCTGATATTCTAACGTGGCCTTAGTGCCGGTTATTTTCTCATTGCGCGTGGCGTCGGTGGCGGCTTGGGGTCTTTCAGATAATTCCTTGAGTGACTCATCCAGCGATTTCTTTTCCTCTTTGGCGATTTCCGTGAGAAATTCCAGAATGTCCTTCGAGAAAACCCGTTTCAAGCCTGGTATGTCTTTGTTTTTCCGCGCCAGGTAAGCGGTCTTGTAGGTATCCGTCGGCGTTGCCAACGAACCGCCGGCGGGCTTTTCCATTTCGCTTTTAGGTGGCGCAGTTTGCGCCGTGCTATTGCCAGGAGTAGCCGCCGGCGCGGTGTTCATAGTATTTGTCTTTTCGGTGCTAACCTGGCAAGACATTGTTAAGCCAAGTGCTAACGAGGCCAGAAGGGTTAATCTTAAACGATTGGTTATTTTCATGGTTTCACTTTTTAACTTATTTGTTCCTTTGGGTTACTCTTCGTCGAATTCGTCCATTTCACTCATGACAGCTAACCCTTCGCTTTCTGCTTCCAGTTCTTCGGGTGAAATTCCGCTGAGAAAATCCTGCACAGGTATTGTCCGCAACTTTTCCGCTAAATATGCGCTCATTTCGTTATCTGCCATCGTTTGTAGTTCATGCCGTAGGCCCAACCGCAAACCCAACTTTTGCGCCAACTCACGGGGCCAGTATTGCATACTCATTTGGATAATCTCAGCCCCGATAGCCTTAGCCGCTTCTTGCGTTTTAACTGATTTAGCCGGTAGTCTATCCACTACCACAAACGTAACTGACGAACTTTTCTTGCCGCCCAATTCAAGTTCACGGGCATAGCGCGAGAGCTTATCTTTAGAAATCTCCGAATTCCCCGGCCCGATAAAACCCATATCAAAGCGGGCTAATTTCCCACGCTGATATAATAGCGTCGCATCACTTTCGCGTATATCCGAACTATCGGACAGCCAAAAAACTCCGGCATCTTTTTTGTTGTCCGATGGATTCGCCCGCTCAAAGCCAAGAATCATCAAGAAAGAGCCAAGGATAAGTTTTTCAAACAGTTTCCCGTAGATGGATTTTTCTGAACCCCGGATAGTCAGGGTTTGTGCGCTAATCGCGGTTGTCAATCTGGTTATATGTCGCCAATTTAGTTCAACTCTGCGGCCTGTTGAGTCTTCGGCAAAACCAAGGCTCATCTTGAGGTCGCCCATGTCTGCAAAACACTTTTGGGCGGATTCTTCAATCGCAGCCTCAAAATCGGACAAATAGGTTTCCAGGACATCTGACTTGCTTCGCAGTACATTCTGCACAGACTTTCCGGTTAAGCCAATTAGCCATTGGGCCAGCCAAACATCGGCTTTATCCTTCTTTTTTGCGCGCAGTTGCTCAACCGCTAAAGACGAAATTGTGTCAGGGAAGTTTTCATCTGCTAGACAACCCCGCGCAAAAAGCGCAACCATCGCCCCGCTTATTTGCGCTACCCGCCGCTGTGTTAAGGGCTCGGTCTGTTCTCTCAGGTTCTCGCCCATCATCACATGATGGATAACGCGGCGCGTGGCTTCAACGCCAAGCCGCTCAATAAAATCCTTGCCGCTGCCAGTCAGCAGTAAGCGACTTTTCTCTGGGAAAAGACCGCTAAGTGATATTTCTTTCTTGGTCATGCCATTCTTGACTGATTAGAAAAGGTTGTTGAAGCGGTGGAATGGGTGGGCAGTTAAGACACAAAACTCCGCTACTTGCTTCGCCAAGCCAATATTGCGCGTCATTTCGCATCAAATCCACATATTCGGGGTTGATGTCGAAAAGCACAAACCGCCGTTCCAGGCCCGCTGCTGCTGCTCCCGTAGTACCCGAACCGGCGAACGGGTCGAGCACCACATCGCCGATAAATGAATAGTATTTGATAACTTTTTGCGCGAGTTCCAAAGGAAAAGCGGCGGGGTGTTTAGAATTGGTTTTGGGTTGGATGCGCCAGATGTTGGTGCGTTCGTAATCGTCGCCCACCTTTGAAGCCGCCAGGACATCCGGGCGCGGGTGGTTGCGGATGTGCCAATCAATCAATAAATCGGTGCGTTTGCGATAAACCAGAATATATTCCGTAACCGGCACGGTTTTGTATTGCATCGGGTTACGGTCTGCGGCAAAACGCCGGCCCCGGCCCGTCGCCCAACCTGCGCCTTCCGGTTTGGCCCAGATGATGTCGTCAATAAAATCGTAGCCTTCTTCGATAAAGATACGGTGCAGGTCAAACGGCACGGCGATGCGTTTGGAAGATTCGTTGCGGCTGGCGCGGCGGAGCAACACTGGCGAACAATTTATGGCAAAGAAACGGCCCTCGTGCAACACCCGGTGAGCGCGTTTGATAACCTGGCGCATCTTGCCAAGATATTCTTCGTAAACTTCGTAATCGCTGTATTCGGGCCGCGCGTTGAAGTACGGCGGCGAAGTAAACACCAAATCAACCGAAGCCGCCGGCATTTCATCCAGCAGCGTTACGGAATCGCCTAAACCAATCGTATTTCGCAGCGACGACACCGGATAGGCTATATTTTTACGCTTGCCCGCGCCGTTTTTGTCGCCCTTCTTCAATAGACGGGCTTCGAGCATTTCCGGTTTAGTAGTTTTATCAAGCTGAATCTCCGTCGTGTAAGCGTCTATTACCGTCTCGCCGATTTTCTCGCCGGTGGCTTGCGCGCGCAACGGAACGCGCCAGACATGGTAACGGTCATCCACTTCCGGCAACCCCAGGCTGATAACTTGGGCCAGTTCTATTTCTGACAACCAAGAGACGGTTATATCTTTGGCCTGGGCGACTTTTGTTACCAGATATTTTCTTTGTTCCGCCACTAAAGGCTTGGCTCTAGGCATTATTTTCCTTGTTTGCGCCTTCTTTACCGGTAAATCCCAACCGTTCTTGCACCAAATAGAGGGGCCGTTTTTTCACTTCGCCGTAGATGCGCCCGATATATTCGCCGATAATGCCGATAGTAATCAACTGCACGCCGCTCATTAACAGTAAAGCGACGAAAGTTGAGGCCCAGCCGCGCACTACGTCGCCTTCGTAATACTTGTAAACGGCATAAAGAATGCCGCCGAAAGCAGCTGCGATGGCAAAGAAACCGGTGTAAATTGCCAGGCGCAAAGGCTTGAAACTAAACGATAAAACCGCGTCGGCAGCAAAGCGTATCATTTTGACCAAAGGATATTTGGTTTCGCCGGCAAAACGCGCGGCGCGGCGATAGAACACACCGCATTGCTTGAAACCGACCCAACTAACCATGCCGCGCAAAAAGCGGTCACGCTCCGGCATTTGCTTGAGAGCCTCAACCACGCGGCGGTCTAGCAAGCGGAAATCGCCCACATCCAACGGCATTTCGATATTCGAGAGGCTGTTAATTAGACGATAGAACAGCTTGGCGGTGAACAACTTAAAGGCCGTCTCGCCTTCGCGGTATGTGCGCACGCCGTAAACAACTTGATAGCCGTCGCGCCAACGCTCCACCATTTCCGGTATGACTTCGGGCGGGTCTTGCAAATCGGCGTCAATGATTACGATTGCTTCACCCGCCGCGTGTTCCAGGCCCGCCGTCACCGCCATCTGATGACCGAAGTTACGCGCCAGCAACACGACGCGCACCCGCGCATCCGCCGCCGCGAGTTCGCGCAAAATCGTTGCGGTTTGGTCGCGGCTGCCGTCGTTGATGTAGAGAATCTCGTAAGCCGCGCCTTCCAGCGTGTCCAAGACCGCCGCTAAACGCCGGTGCGTCTCGCGGATAACCGCTTCTTCGTTGTAACAAGGAACTATAACCGAAAGCAACATGATAAGTGAGCCTAACCGGAGCATCCCTGGCCTAGTTTGACTTGCCGCCAGGCGTTGCGTATAAAACAAACAGGCCGGAGATGAAAATCTTCGGTACTTCACTTGAAAGGAGGTCTTATGAAACATG
>JAYVJN010000304.1:0-11759 GCA_043769325.1 Acidobacteriota bacterium | reverse complement strand
GCCGCGCCCAAAGTTATTGCCCTGGAAATTACGCGCCGCTTCGGTAAAACCGGCGTTATAAAGCCGGTCATGGTAAGTGTTGGAGAGATAGAAAAGTTGCGTCACCACGCCTTTTTGGTAATCGGACAAAGGCGCGCCGGCGGTTGGCGTAGGTTCCGCGCCGGGCGCGGGGTTGCCGGGCGCGGGGTTGTAATCATAGATAAATTCGCGGGTCGCGCTGGTGGCTTTGCCCGCCGGGTCAACGCCGTTTGTCCCGTCGCGGTCAATGCCGGCCTCGATGTTGTTGCCGTCCGTCATGGTGACGCCGTCGGCCAGCCAACCTAGGTTATTGAAAGTATTGGGGGCTTCGTTGCCGATGAGCGTAACATTCACGCGCGGGATAAGCGCGCCTTGCGTGCCGGTCAGCGGGCTGTTCGGGCCGGGCGACAAGGGTGCCGGGCTTTCCTGATTGTAAACATTGTAGGTGGCCGGTTGCGTCTGGTCGGCGACGATATTTTTGCGCCACAATAACGCCCCGCTTTGGGCGTCAACGATAACGTAAAAAGCCGCCACTTTTTCCCACAACAAGACGCGCCAGGCCAACGTCGCCACGCCTGTTTCCGTCGGGAAATACATCTTTTCGGCGGTTATCGGCCAATCAAAGGGGCCGCGCTCGTATTCAATCTTCGCGCCGTCAGCTTCGCGCTTCGCCGCTTTCAGTTCATTGGCTTTAGCCTTACGGTTGATATAGCCGGCGGCAACGCTTACGGCGTCTTCCGCGCTCATGCCGTCACGCGCCAGGCGGTTTTCGTCGAGTCCCGGCGCGAGATTATTTATCATCCGCGCAATTTCACCGCGCCGCGTAATCATCGCCGCGACTTCGCCGCGAAACACGGGCAATCCGTTAAAGCGTTGCGCTAAAATGACATAGGATAAATTGCCGGCGGGGTTGGTGTAATCAGCTTCAACTTTGAGAGCGTCGGCTTGCTTATCCGTGAGTCCAAACAGCCGGCGGTTTTGTTTGACAAAACTACGCGCTGCGCCGCTGTTTTGCCGCCCGGCCCCGGCGTTGGCTTGCGGCGCGGTGAGGAAATCGCCGCTTGTTACATCTGTGCCGATGACTTCGGGTTGTTGCAAATCGGGGCTGTATTCGAGTTTGAGTGACGGCACGCGAGCGCGTAAAGCCGCCTCGCCATCCGCGATTTGGGCGCGCGCTTCGCTGGTCGGGCAGTAACGCTCACGCGCCGCGGCAAGCGTGGCTTGGGCGGCTTCGCTCTTATCCAAACGGACGTCGTAATACGGCAAATCCGGGGTCTCACTGCGCGTCACGTTGTCGGTTCCGGTGTGTGAATCACCTTCGGCGTATGTGCGGCGAATAGTCCAATAACCCGTCACCGCGACCAACAAGACCAACACCGCCAACAAATAACGGCGCATACCAAAATTTATCATTTTTTTCACAACCCTTACTCCTTCTATAATCCGTGCTGTGGGAGAATATTCCGCTCTCAACGACCCGATTACCCGCCGTAACCTCAAACGATAATTACTTCCAGGCCACGCTCACGCAGACTTGCTTGCAGTTCTTCGCTCAATTCGCGGTCTGAAATAACCCTGTGCATTTCACTCAGGGCCACAATGCGCGACAGGCATTTGCGGCCAAACTTGCTGGCGTCGGCCACGAGAATGCGTTCCCGCGCCGCCGCGACCATCGCTTGATTTACCCGCGCTTCGTCCACGTTTGGCGTTGAGAGTCCAAAGTCTAAATCGCAGCCATCCGCGCCTAAAAAGGCTTTGTCGGCGGCAAAATCAGCCAGCATCTTTTCCGCAAAATGTCCCACCACCGAAAACGAATTGTCGCGCACTACACCGCCCAATAATACTACTTGCACCCCGCGTGCGCCCACAAGTTCCATAGCTATGTTGACGCCGTTAGTAATGACTTTCAGATTTTGCCTGTCTTTAATGCGTTTGGCAATCTCTTGCGTGGTTGTGCCGGAATCAAGAATGATGGTTTCGCCGTCCTTGACCAAGGCCGCCGCCGCCGCGCCGATGCGTTGCTTTTCCGCCAAATGTTGGCGCGCTTTTTCGAGCAGAGGCACATCACGCGCCGCGTCTTCCGGCAACAACGCCCCGCCGTGCGCCTTACGCGCCAGCCCGCGTTCGCGCAACTCGCGTAAATCGCTGCGAATCGTCACTTCCGACGTGGCAAAACGGCGGCTCAAATCGCCCACCCGCACGCGGCCCTCCGCGCGCAGCAGTTGTAAAATTTCGTCTCGTCTTTCTTCGGCTAACATGGGTAACAGATTTTACACATTAACTGTAATTTTGTAATGCGCCCTGAGTAAAAAAAAGGTTGCCACAAATTGCAACATCTTGTACATTGTCAGCTAGTCGCCCTGGTTGAATTAAAGATATGCGGGTAACATCAACTTACGAAATTGGTGTGTACCCACGTTTACTGCCTAACGCCAACAAGTTTGGACTGAAGTTTTCCAGAGGAACCCATCATGCCTTATACACCCCGCGCCATGCGCTTTCTATTCGTCATCATAGCTTTTATCCTTCTGCTCTCCGCCTCCGGCACATACTTACTGCGCCAGGCCCGCGCCCAACAAGACGCGCCCACCTCGCCGCAGATGCTCCCCGGCGATTTAGACATCACCTTCGACACCGACGGCAGAGTGACGACAGATTTTGAGGCGCGCTCCGACCTGGCCAACGCCGTCACCCAACAAGCCGACGGCAAAATCGTGGCGGTTGGTTACATGACGCGCAGCAGCAACAATTTCCGCGCCTTCGCCGTCACGCGCTACAACACCGACGGCTCGCTGGACACTTCATTCGGCACTGGCGGGAAGGTCGTCACCGATTTTGACACGCCCACGCCATTCAACGCCGAAGCGCAGGAAGTAGCCCTCCAACCGGACGGTAAAATCGTCGTCGTCGGCTACGCGACCACTACCACCACCGGCTTTTTGACTTTAGCCCGTTATTTATCAAACGGCCAGCTTGACGCCACATTCGACACCGACGGCAAGGTCTCGACCCGCTTTGACAACCTCAACTGCCTCGGCTTTGCGCTGGCTTTACTGAGCGACGGCAGCATTTTAACGGCTGGTTACCAACAAGTAGCCGCCGGCAACGACGATTTTCTCTTGGCGCGTTACAAACCCGACGGCTCAATAGACACTAGTTTCGGCACCGGCGGGCGCGTCACCACCGAATTCACCGGCAGCGACCGCGCCTTCGATATGGTCATGCAACCCGACGGCAAAGCCATCCTCGGCGGGCAACGAAATGGTAATTTGTTGGGTCTGGCCCGTTACAACTCCGACGGTACTTTGGACTCCGGCTTTGGCTCCGGCGGCAGAGTCACTGAAACTCTCTCGCCCGTCCGCGCCCTGACTTTACAGACTGACGGCAAGTTGCTCCTGGTCAATTTCTCAACTCTGGCGCGTTACCAGCCCAACGGCACGTCTGATACAACGTTTGGCATCAACGGCAAAGTTATTACGTCCGATTCCGGCACCACCACTAACGCAGTTTCGGTAGTTGGCGGCAACAAGATTGCCGTGGGTAGTGGCAATTTCAACGGTTTTGTGCTGGATATGTTTACCGGCAGCGGTACACGCGACACCACTTTTGGCGTCAATGGCCGAGTGGCAACCGCCTTTACCAACTCCAACGCCACAATAAACGATTTGCTGACGCAACCTGACACTAAAATTGTCGCGGCAGGTTCTTCGGCATTCACTGGCAACGCTACTTCGGACGTAGCCTTGACGCGTTATTTCGGGGCTGGCTCGTGCGATTACTTGATAACGCCCAACCGTCAGGCTTTGCCAGCGGCTGGCGGGCCAGGCGCGACTATTAACGTCGTCGCGCCAGCCGGTTGCGCTTGGACGGCGGTAAGCAACAGCGGGTTTCTCTCGCTTACTTCGGGCTTTACCGGCAACGGCAACGGCACAGTAACTTTTACTGTCGCCGCCAATACCAGCACGACAGCCCGTACCGGCACATTTACAATCGCCGGACAGACCTTTACCCTATTCCAATATGGACAAGGGGCATTTCTCAGCGGGGCTGGCGCGTTGGATTTGGGCTTCAATTTTTCCGGCCAGGTGTTTACTGATATCAATAACAGCGGCGACGAAGGCAACGCTGCGGTCTTCCAACAGGATGGCAAAATTCTCGTGGCCGGTACTGCCCGAGGCGGCCTTACAGCTCCATTTGTGGTGCGCTATCTGCCGGACGGTACGTTGGATACTAGTTTCGGCAACGGCGGCAAAGTAATTATTGATCTAGGCGCGGCCCTCGGTACAGGCCAGGCTTTAGCACTCCAGCCGGATGGCAAAATCCTGGTGGCGGGCGGTAGCGGCCCTAGTGCCTCCGGCGTACCAGTGGATTTCGCATTGACACGGCTTCTGCCTGATGGCACCACAGACACTGCCTTTGGTGTAACAGGTCGGGTCATCACCGATTTCAACAACACGACAGATGCGGCTAACTCCCTAGTCCTGCAAAGTGACGGCAAGATAATCCTGGGCGGTTCGGTAATAACCGCCAGCACCTCTGACTTTGGCCTGGCCCGCTACAACCTCGATGGCACGCTCGACACCTCTTTCGGCACGGGCGGCAAAGCGACCTTTGATTTCGGGGCCACCAACGAAGAAATACGTGCTTTGGCTCTGCTGGGCGACGGCAAGATTTTAGCAGCAGGCCGCGCAACCGTTAACAGCAGTGCCGGCACGGCATTGGTGCGTTTGCAAACCAACGGAACTTTGGACGCCACTTTTGGCACGGCAGGCCGTGTGCTGACCTTCGGCGGCGAAGCCCGTGACCTTTTAGTGCAACCCGACGGTAAACTGCTCATAGTCTGTGAACCTGCGATTTTATTCCGCTATCTGCCGGACGGTGCCCCGGATAATTCGTTTGGGCTTATTGGCAAAGCGGTGGTCTTTCCCTTCGCTGGCAGCAATAGTAACCCTCTCGGCAACGCCGAGAGCATTACGCTACAACCCGATAACAAAATCCTGGTGGGCGGCAGTTGCTTTGGCCTGTGCGTGGGCCGTGTTTTGAGCGACGGTAGCCCCGACCTCAGTTTTGGCGTCAATGGATTGGCTGATGCGGGCGGGACAGTCAGCACTAGGGTGCGCGAGGTGCTTTTGCTGCCCGATGGCAAAGTGTTATTAGCCGGCACGCAAGGCAATTTATCCAATCCGACGGCGAGCAACATTGAGGTTGCATTAGCCCGCTTTTTCAATGGCACCAACTGTACTTATACCGTCCAGCCCAAGAATTTTGCGTTCCCGGGACCCGGCGGCAGCGGCTCTGTCAATGTCGCGGCCCCCGCCGGTTGCGCCTGGACTGCCAGCAACGCTTCGGCCAATTTCATTAACTTCACCAGTGCCGCCAGTGGCACAGGCAATGGCACGGTTTCTTTCGCTACCAGTAGTGCCAACACCTCTTTGGGAGAACGCACAGGAAGCCTGACCATCGCCGGACAAACAGTGGGCGCGCGTCAGCTTGGCACCAACGTCGTAAGCAGCGGGCCGGGCAGCCACGACCTGAGCTTTGATTTCGACGGCGCGGTCACAACCAACTTTTTCGGCACCAGCAGCGAATCGGCCCAGTCCGTGCTGCAACAACCGGACGGCAAAATTCTGGTGGGCGGCAGCACAGACTACAATTTCTCCTCAGAGTTTGCCCTGGCTCGCTATAATCCGGACGGCACACTGGACACAGGCTTTGGTCTCGGTGGCAAGGTAGTCACAGAAATTACTCCGAGGGCTGATGTCATCAACGGACTGGCGTTGCAATCCGACGGCAAAATCATTGCCGCCGGCCTGGCCACAGCAAGCATCACGCAATCTAACACCCGCACCGACTTTGCCTTGACACGCTATTTGCCCAACGGTGCTTTGGACACTACTTTCGGCAACGACGGGCGCGTCATCACAACCATCAACGACACAAACAGCCGTTGTCAGGGCGTTGCCGTCCAGCCTGACAACAAAATTGTTGCGGTGGGTGTGGTGCAAGTTCCCGGTGCCTCTGTTATCAGCAGTGACTTTGTCGTAGCGCGTTATAACGCGGATGGCAGTGCCGACACCAGTTTTAGCGGTGGGCGCCTCCTTACCGATTTTAATAACGGGCCGGATAGTGCTAACACGGTCTTAGTACTTCCTGATGGCAAGATTATTGTGGCCGGCCAAGCCAGTTCCGGGCCTGGCTTTGTTGGTTTAGGTATCGCGGGCTACAACGCTAACGGCACACTGGATAACAATTTCGGCACTGCCGGCAAAGTTTTTATGAGCGGCCCGGCTGCTACCGATATGCTCCGGCAACCGGATGGCAAATTATTGCTGACAGGCATCTCTGGGGTTTTTCGTTTTCTGCCCAACGGCGTTTTAGATAACAGCTTCGGTCTGAGCGGCAGGGCGCGTCTCAACTTTACCAATACTAACGGCGTTGCGAAGCTAGCCCTGCAACCCGATGGCAAAATCCTGGTCTCCGGCAGTTCGTCGAGCAGCAATATGCAATTGACGCGGCTGCAAGCCGATGGTGCGCCGGATACCGGCTTTGGCGTCAACGGCCTGGCCAGTTTTCTCAACGCCAGCAGCGTGAGTACGCAGGGCCTGGTGCTGCAAGCCGACGGGCGCGTCATATTGGTTGGGTCAACCGTTCTCACTTTCGGCTCCATCGGCTCAGACTTTATACTGGTGCGGGTCAACGGCGGCGCGAGTTGCAGTTACTCAATAAATCCCAACGGTCAGCTTTTCCCCAAAACCGGCGGCAGCGGGACGCTCAATGTCTTTACCCAAAACGGATGCCCCTGGACGGCGGTGGCGTCTGCCTCGCCCAATCAATTTTTCTCAATAACTTCGGGCAATACAGGCACAGGCAGCGGCGCAATTTCTTATACGCTACCCGCGCAAGCCTCTTTTGCCTTAGCTCGTTACGGCACAATCACAGTGGCCGGCAATACCTACCTCGTGGAGCAACGAGGAGCCAATCAGGGCATTACCATTGACCCCGCTCCCGGCTATCTGGATGAAAGTTTTGATCATGACGGCCAGGTCATCACCAACTTTCTTGCTAATAGCACGGAAGAAGCCTGGGACATGGCCCTGCAAGCAGACGGTCGGATGGTCGTCGTTGGTTGGGCAGAATACGGCTTTGGGCGCGACTTTGCACTGGCGCGTTATAACCCGAATGGTTCTTTGGATAGTTCGTTTGGGACAAACGGGCGGGTTGTAACCGACATCAATGGCTTATCTGATGAGGCATTGGCGGTTGAAGTGCAAACTGATGGCAAGATTATAGTTGCTGGCTCAACCACTATCGGTGGCAACTTCGGGGCCAAAGATTGGGTAGCGACGCGCTATCTGCCAGATGGCAATCTGGACACAACTTTCGGGAACAATGGCCGCGTCATTCTGGACATGGTTCCAGGAGTGAGCAACAGTAGCAACAGCGATGTAGCCCAGGCTCTTCTCATTCAAAGTGACGGCAAAATCCTCATGGTGGGCAATGCTTATGCGACCAATGATTTTGCTTCCTCTAATTTCGCTTTGGCGCGCCTTAACCTGGATGGCTCACTAGATACTACCTTTGGCAATAATGGCCGTGCCTTTACCGACTTAAATGGCGGTTCCGATTTCGCCAATGCCGCAATACTCTTGGGTGACGACAAAATTGTTATAGCGGGAACGGCCGGCTTTACCGATTTCGCGCTCACTCGTTACAATGCTAACGGCAATCTTGACAATACTTTTGGCAATAACGGGCGGGTCATCACCAATATTTCCGGCGACGATAATTGTTTAGCCTTAGCCATGCAGGAAGACGGGAAATTAGTTGCGGCCGGCCAAAGCAATGGGAGCAACGGACGCTTTGCCGCCGTCCGTTACACCCCTGCTGGAGTTTTAGACACAACCTTCGGCAACGGTGGGATAGTTGACACAGCTATAAATACCGCCAGAGCTTACGCCGTTGCGGTGCAATCCAACGGCCAGATTCTCCTGGGCGGTTACGCCGCGCAAACCTTTGGCCGAAGAAACTTTGCTATTGCCCGGCTCAACGCCAACGGCACTATTGATGGAGCTTTCAATTTATTTACCCAAGGCTATGTCACAGCTCTGCATAGTTTTACTTCTGAGTGCAGGGCCATTGCCCTGCAAACTGACGGTAGATTAGCGGCGGCCGGCACTGCCAACCTGGAAACGCTCAACGGCAGCGATTTTGCTTTGGCGCGGTTTTACACTAACCCGCCAGGGACGCTAACTTTGGGGGGCCGCTTTACCGACAGCAACAACAAGCCTCTGCGCGACTTGCCGGTTTTGTTGAGCGGCACAACTTCGCGCCTGACGACGACGGATGCCAATGGGATGTACGCCTTTGACCAGCTTCGTGCCGGCGGCGATTACGCCGTTAAAAGCAGCAGTGCCAGCTATCTCTTCACCCCCTTTCGGCGCGATTTCGGCACGCTGGCGGGAACGCTCACCAATATCAATTTCACGGCAGACGCGGCTGTTCTGCCTCCGCCTTCGCTACTCTTGCTAGATGATTTCAACGGCCCGCGCGACGGCAACAAATGGAGCGTTGGGGTTTTGACCCGCGCCCTCAATTCCTCGGATAACGCAGTAGCCTCGGTTTCGCAGAATAATCAGTTGATTATCACGCCGCGCCCAAACGTCCCCGACGCCAATTATAACGGTTATGTCGCGGTCAATAATTTCGATTTCACCAACGGGGCGGCCAGCGTGGAATTAGTCCAGGCCGCCAACGGCGGGGGCGAGACGGGGTTTGCCGTCGGCGCGGGGCCGGAATACTACTTCCGTTTCGCGGTGCTGCCTTTCAACGCCAACCCGTCGCAGCCCGAAGGCAACGCGCCTACGGCTGAATCGCCTTTGCTGGTCATGCAGGTGCGTAACTCCGGCCAATTCAGGCTGTTGAGCGCGCCTTACAACCCGGCGGCGCACCGTTTTCTGCGTTTGCGCCACGTTCCCGAAACCATTCCGGTGCCGCCCGCTAACGCCAGTCCGGGCGGTTATGTCGTGTTCGAGGCCAGCGCAGCTAACCCGATTAACTACACGGAATTGTTCCGCATCGCCGTCGGGCCGCGCAGCGTGGCGCAGATGTCCGTCGAACTCTCGGCGGGGACGAGCAATCCCATCAACGCGCCGGGCCAGGCCGTGTTTGACAACTTCGCCGCCACGAGCAACGCCTCGGCGCAGTTTATGACTGCCGTTTACAACGCCTCAGAAGCCGCTGGCCAGGTTGCGATTACAGTCACGCGCACGGGCGACACAAGCGGCGGCGCGTCCGTCGAATACACGACGGCGGGCGGCACGGCGCAATCCGGTTCGCGTTATATCCATACCTCCGGCGCACTCACTTTTGCGCCCAACGAGACAAGCCGAAGTTTCAATCTGCCCTTGATTGACAACACTTTAGTTGACGGGACGCAGACTGTGGAAGTCGTTCTCAGCAACGCGCGCGGGACGGCCCTCAACAGCCCTGCGCGTGCGGTTGTAACCATCACTGACAACGACACGCCGGGCGCGGCCAACGCCATCGAAGAGGCGCAGTTCTTTGTGCGCCAGCAGTATTACGATTTTCTCAACCGCGAACCAGACCAAGCCGGCCTGGAATTCTGGACGGGCCAAATCACTCTTTGCGGTGCTGATGTGAATTGCATCCGTTCGCGGCGTATCGGGGTTTCGGCGGCGTTCTTTGTCGAACTGGAATTTCAGGAAACGGGTTATGTGGTCTATCGTTTCTATCGCGCCGCTTTCGGTTCAATGGCCGCGCCCAACCAGACCCGCGCCAACCTGGTCTTCGACGAATTCACCCGTGATCGCTCGCAAATCATCGCCGGGCCGATGCTGGAACAAAGCACCCGCGAATTCGCCGATAGATTTATCCAACGCGAACAGTTTACCGCCGCCTATCCGTTGACCATGACCAACGCGCAGTTTGTCAACAAACTCTTTGACACGTCGAACTTAACGCCCTTCGCCAACGAACGCCAGGCCGAAATTGACGCTCTGAACAACACGGGCCGCAGCCGCGCCCAAGTGTTGTTCAACGTCATCAATCTGGCCGCATTCCGGCAACGCGAATACAACCCGTCGTTTGTCTTGATGCAGTATTTTGGCTACTTGCGGCGCGACCCCGACCAGGGCGGCTATGATTTCTGGCTCAACATTCTAAACCAACAGCCACAGAATTTCAGAGGCATGGTCTGCGCGTTTTTGACCTCGGCGGAATACCAATTGCGCTTCGGAACGCAGACGCCGCGCTCCAACATGGAATGCGTGCCGGGCGTTTGAGCGCAAAACAGTAGCCAAACTCTGAACTTGCCGCAAAAAGCACAAACGGTAGTTCTTTTTGTGGCAAGTTCAGCCAGTTTCATTACCTTTCTGATTAGTTTCCGAATAGCCTCTTATACCAATTCAAAGCAAGATTGACGTAAAAAAAATCAGTGCCCTAAGCGGTAGCGGCGCGCGTTCGCCTCATCCCGCAAGTCTGTCGCGCCACAACCCGCGCACTACCGTTGGCGGTACTGACCTGGCCTACGTCGCTCTTATCTTGAAGCGGTTACGCCCGTTAGCCCTGCCGTTATGCTATAATTTTGCGCCAACTGATTTTATATGTTACAGCCTGGAATTTTGCTGAACAACCGTTACCGCATTGAGCGCGAATTGGGGCGCGGCGGCATGGGCGCGGTCTATGCGGCCATTGATAAAACATTCGATTCGCCGGTTGCGCTCAAGCAAAATCTGTCCGCTAACACCATTACCTGCAACGCCTTTGCCCGCGAAGCCAGATTGCTGCGAAGGGTGCGCCGCAAAGATTGGCAGACCACTCTGCCGGTGTTTCCGTTGCGGCCCAGGCCAATTGTTGAGCCCGCCAAAACCGCCAGCCGCCGTCGTTTTCTGATACCGTTGGCCGCCGCCGGCGCGTTGGCTGTGGCGGGCGCGTTCGGCGTCTCGCAATATATATTCATAACGGGCCGGTTCCAGGCCAACCGGCGAGCAACACCAACAACGCCAATCTCAGCCCGCCGAGGCCGTTCGCCACGCCGCCGCCTGTCTCCGGCGTGAGTCTCAATTCCTACTCCTTCGAGACGGTGAAGTTGGATAAAAGCGGCAACGTCTTGGCGCGGCCCACCGGCGAGGCGCGTTCTTTCAACGAAGATTTGGGCGGCGGCGGCTCATTGGAAATGACGCAAGTGGCGGGCGGCGAGTTTACGAGGGGTTCGCCGGGCAGTGAGGAAAATCATGAAACCGACGAAAGCCCGGCGCGTCACGGTGCCCGCGTTTTATCTAGGCCGCTATGAAGTGACGCAAGACCAATGGCGGGCGAAGGCGACGGGAAGCAACCCGTTGAATCAATTTCATGGCACGAGGCGATGGAATTTTGCGCCCGTTTGTCCAAAAAGACGGGCCGGGCGTACCGTCTGCCGCGCAGCCACAAACCTCCGTTTGCAACAAAGCCCCTTGCGACTGGAGCGCGGACAGCCTTGTCCGCAACGAGCGAACGCGAGTAACGCCCATGCGTAAGAAGTCCGGTTAAAGGCCACGCGCCGCCAGTGTTACGGGTTTTCGCGCTTTGCGCTCATGCGGGACAAGGCTGTCCGCGCTCCAATCGTTAAGGGCCTCTTACCTAAACAAGACACTTCTATCAATGCCGCGCAGGGTTTGGCCTGGCAAGCCCCAGAGGACTCTTAGCCCGACGCTGCCGCCGCGTTGGAAAAAGGCGAGGCGGAA
>JAYVJN010000303.1:0-21625 GCA_043769325.1 Acidobacteriota bacterium | reverse complement strand
CAGCGCGTATTCCAGATTTTCCACGATGGTGCGCAGCTTCAAAGCCGCCGTGACGCCCATCGAAACATGGTCTTCCTTGCCGCCGTCGGTGGGCGTGTTATCTACGCTGGCCGGATGCGACAGCACGCGGCATTCGTTAAGTAACGCCGCCGCAGTCACTTGGAGCATCATAAAACCGGACGAAAGGCCCGCGTTTTGCGCCAGAAATGGCGGTAAACCTTCGTTATAATCGGGATGCACGAGACGGTTAATACGTCTTTCGGTAATGCTCAGTAAATCGGTCAGCGCGATAGCCGCGTAATCCAAAGCCAGCGCGACGGGTGCGCCGTGAAAATTGCCGCCGGAGATAAGTTCTTCCTCAGCCGCAAAGACGAGCGGGTTATCGGTGCCTGAAGCGGTTTCGATTTGCAGGATTTGCCGGATGTGCGTCAATGCTCCTCGTGTTGCGCCGTGCACCTGCGGCATACAGCGCAGACTATAGGCGTCTTGCACACGCGGGTCATTTTCGCGGTGGGAGTCACGGATTTCACTGTCTGCCAGCAACGCGCGCAAGTGTTCCGCCACCGCAATTTGCCCAGGATGCGGACGCGCTGCTTGAATGCGTTCATCAAAGGCGGCGGGCGTGCCTTTCAAGGCTTCGAGAGTCATCGCGCCGGCCACGTCCGCCGCTTGCGCCAACTTTTCGGCGCGGCACAAAGCCAACGCGCCAATGGCGGTCATCATCTGTGTGCCGTTGAGTAACGCCAAACCTTCTTTGGCCTCTAAACTCAATGGTTGCAAGCCGGCGCGTTGCAATGCTACTGCGCCAGGCAACCGTTCGCCCTGGTAAAACGCTTCGCCTTCGCCGATGAGGGCCAACGCCAGATGTGCCAGAGGAGCCAAATCGCCCGACGCGCCCACTGAACCTTTTTCCGGCACAACCGCGTAAACGCCGCGTTCCAGCATGGCGAGCAGCGCGTCAATGGCGGCGGGCCGCGCTCCGCTAAATCCTAGCGCAAGCACGTTGGCGCGTAACAACATCAAGGCGCGTGTTTCCGGTTCGGATAGAGGCCGCCCGACGCCGCAAGCGTGGCTGCGCACCAGATTTAGCTGTAAAAGGCGCAAGTCTTCCGGCGCGATGCGCACATCGGAGAGCTTGCCGAAGCCGGTGTTGACACCGTAAACCACGCGGCCTTCGGCGATGATTTTGTCCACCACGCGCCGCGCTTCCGTTACCCGCATCCGCGCCGCATCTGCCAGACGCACCGGCAAAAGGCCCCGCGCAACTGCGTCAACCTGTTCTAAAGTCAGGCTTTGTCCGTTAAGTTCTAACATTGACTAAGAATTTTTGACCAACGGGCGATTAGGCGTATCGGTATTTTCCAAACGCCGGTTGGGGATTTCTGTCGTCTCAAATTTCTTGACGCGCTGACGGGCTTTTTCGGCGCGCCGGCGAATACCGGCGGCCCGTCGCCAAACCGTCACGCGGCGCAAAGGGTGAAAGTCAAAATCGCGTTGCGGCAACACTTCGCCCGTCGCGTCGCGTAGGCGCAACGTAACCAACGCAAAGACGATTACCAGCAGATTAAAGAGAATGCCCACCGTGAAAATCAGCGCGCCGGGCACGAGTCCGACGGTGGCGCGGTCAAGAAAAATCTGAAAACTATCTGCCGGACGCGGGTGCATATAGACTTTTAAGTTCCACGCCGAGGCCAATAAAGCAAATATCCACAAATAATTACGTCGCAATCTGCGCCCGACGGCTTCCCATTCGCTGATGGTAAAATGGGGCGTGATTAAATCCGTCGCCATATGTTCGGCCCAGAGCTCGTCGGGCGCGTTTTCGTCGGGCGAGAGCATTGGCGCGAAATAGCCGGTCTCCATCACGCGCACACGGCTGGCCCAGATTTCATAATAACGGTAACGGCGCGCCTCCATGAACAGGAAAAATGCCACGATGAGTGAATTGATAATGATGACAAAATGCGGCGCGTTTTCGTTGCCGAACGCAAACGAAAGCGTCGCGCCGGCGGTCAACACGGCCCAGTTTGTAGTCGTATCCAGACGGTTGCGCCAGGCATTGGCGCGTTGGACTTCGCCGCGATAGAAATGCACCATCGCCATATTAAACTCTGACGAAGACATTTTTCGGGGCGAATAAACGCCAGCAGGGGCAGTTCTTTTGCGGGCGGCTGGTTCGGCGGTGTTGGAAATAGACAGCGGCGGTGTCAATCGTCCGGTAGGGTTGGGGCGTTCGCGGCCAGGCATCCCGCCCGGCCCGCGTGGTCGCACTTCTGTGCCCATGTGTTGGTTGTTTCTCCTGTATCGGGTCTGTTGCGGGAATCTTCGGCGCGCCCAAACCCCAAGCGGCTGTAACTATTGTAAGCTAATCTTTTACAATTTTCACCACCAATAAGCAAGTTTGCCGTTTTATTTAAGTTCTCCGGTCAGCGCGGTTTCCAACAATTGTTCATGCTCCAGGTTATGAATCGCGTAAGAACCAGTGGCTGGGCTGGCTGAGGCGGCGCGGGCCGCGTAAAACGGACGGTAGCCAATCATGCCGGTCAAGCGCGGTTCGAGGAAGGCCCAGCCGCCCATATTTTTGGGTTCTTCCTGCGCCCAAACGACGCGGGCGTTGGGGTAACTGTCAAACAATTCGCGCAGACGCGAGGCCGGGAACGGGTAAAACTGTTCCAAACGCGCCAAAGCCACATTGTTGAGGCCCGCCTTGTCACGCGCCGCGAGTAAATCGTAATAGACTTTGCCGCTTGCTAAAACGAGGCGTCTGACGGCGGCGCGGTCGGTGATTGTGGCGTCGTCCAAGACGGGCTGGAAACCGCCGTTGGTCAGGTCGTTGACGTTGGAAGTCGCGGCTGGCAAACGCAGCAAACTCTTGGGCGTCATCACGATAAGCGGACGCCGGACGGCTTGCCGGGCCTGGCGGCGCAAGAGATGGCAGTACTGCGCCGGCGTAGTCGGGTAACAGACTTGCAAATTGTTTTCGGCGCAAAGTTGTAAGTATCTTTCAAGCCGCGCCGAAGAGTGTTCCGGACCCTGACCTTCGTAGCCGTGCGGCAGCAACATCGTTAGCCGCGAAGTCTGTTTCCATTTGTCCTCGCTGGCGGCAATGTATTGGTCAATAATGACTTGCGCGCCATTGGCGAAGTCGCCGAACTGCGCCTCCCACATAACCAAATCGTTCTGCGCGATGGTCGTATAGCCGTATTCAAAACCGAGGACGCCCTCTTCCGAGAGTGAACTGTCAATAACATTGAAACGCGCCGCCGGATTCGCTTCGCTACGGATTTCGGTGAGCGGTGACCAAGCCTCGCCGGTCTGAATGTCGTACATCATGGCGTGGCGTTGGCTGAATGTGCCGCGCCCCGAATCTTGTCCCGAAAGGCGGACGGATGTTCCCTCTAAAACTAACGAACCAAAAGCGATAGCTTCGCCAAAAGCCCAATCCATCGGAGTTTCGCCGTCGGCCATTTTCGCGCGGCGCGTGAGTTGGCTGACCATTTTTGGGTTGATGTGGAAACTTTCCGGCACGACGGATATTTTATGCCCGACGGCGCGTAGAGTTTCTGCTGTAATTGCCGTATTCAACACAGTTGAGCCGTCTTCCTCAATGGCGGGCGGGCGCAAAATAGCTTTGGTGGTTTTGCCGGCCACGATTTGTTTGGCGCGGGCGAGAATTTCTTCGTAATGCGCCACGCAATCCGCCGTCATTTGCTCCGATTCTTCGTTGGTAATGATTCCGGCGCGGATGAGTTTGTTTGCGTAGAGATGGCGCACGCCGGGATGTTCTTTCACGCGGGCGTACATGAGCGGCTGCGTGTAGCTTGGTTCGTCGGCTTCGTTGTGGCCGAGTTTGCGAAATCCGACGACATCGAGGGCCACGTCATGTTTAAATTCCTGGCGAAAATCCAGCGCGATTTGCATGACACGATAACAGGCTTCGGGGTCGTCGCCGTTGACGTGAAAAATCGGCAGTTGCGTCATGCGGGCGATGTCGGTGGAGTAAATCGTCGAGCGGCCCTTTTCCGAAGATGTGGTGAAGCCAATTTGATTGTTGATAACGATGTGAATCGTGCCGCCCGTGCGATAACCTAGCAAATCCGCTAAGTTAAGCGTTTCCATGACGATGCCTTGCCCGATGAAGGCCGCGTCGCCATGCAGCAAGACGGGTAAAGCTAAATCAACGGCCTCGTCGTAGGTCTTGCCGTCGCGCAAAATGAGCGCGTCCTGTTTGGCGCGCACCATGCCCTCGACAACCGGATCAACAAATTCCAGGTGGCTTGGATTGGGCGAAAGTTGCAAGCGGACGGTTTTGCCGTTGGCCGTCGGGCGCGTGCGGTCTGCGCCTTGATGATATTTCACGTCGCCCTCATCGGCAGGGAACGCGGGGTGCGACGAACCTTCAAAAATCGTGAACAAACGCTCCGCATAATCGCCGATGATATTTTCTAAGATGTTGAGACGGCCCCGATGGGCCATGCCGAAAGTTATGTCGTTGACGCCCCGCGCCGCCGCGCCTTCGACCAATTGGTCAAGCAAAGGAACGATGGTTTCGCAGCCTTCCAGCGAAAAGCGTTTTTGCCCTAAAAACTTGGTGTGCAAGAACTTCTCGAACTGTTCGGCTTCGATGAGTTTACGCAACAGGGCTTTTTTCACCTCAGACTCAAGCGGTTGCGGCGCGACGAATTGCTGGTAAATCTGTTCGCGTATCCAGGTTTTTTGCTCTTTAGACATGATGTGGCGGTATTCCGTGCCAACCGTGCCGCAATAAGCGCGGCGCAGCACTTCCAGAATCTCGCGCAACGTCATGGTCTCTTTTTTCGCCAGGCCGCCGGTGATGAATTCGCGGTCTAAGTCCCAAATCGTCAGGCCGTAATTTTCGATGTCCAATTCAGGGTGGTTGAGAACGGGCATCGCGTGGAGCGGGTCAATGTCCGCAAATAGGTGTCCGCGCACGCGATAGGCGTTGATTAGTTCCAGCACGCGGGCCTGTTTGATGGTCTGTTCGCGGGCATGGTCGCCGCCCAAAAGCTGCGGGTTGTAATCCTTTGCCCAGCGCATCGGCGGCAGGTTAAGCCGCAGCGAATGAAAGACTTCTTCGTAAAAGCCGTGTTGCCCAATGAGCATTTCGTGGACGTATTTGAGCAACTCGCCTGATTCCGCGCCTTGTACCACACGATGGTCGTAAGTTGAACTAATGGTCAGGGTTTTACTGATGCCGAGGGCCGACAAAACGGCGTCGGTCATGGCGTGGTATTCCGCCGGATATTCAATTGCGCCGGTGGCGATGATGACCGATTGGCCGACCATTAAGCGCGGCGTCGAGGAAACCGTGCCAATCGTGCCGGGGTTCGTCAGACTGAATGTTGTGCCTTGAAAATCGGGAAGTTGTAACTTATTTTCGCGGGCGCGTTTGATTACATCGTCGTAAGCGGCATGGAATTGCGCGAAGGTCATTCTTTGCGCGCCTTTAATGTTCGGCACCATCAGCGAACGCGAACCGTCTTTTTTGGCGATGTCCACCGCGACGCCCAGATTCACGTCCTCGCGTTTGACGCGCACAGCGTTGCCTTCCTGTTCCGTGAAACCGTCGTTAAGCTGCGGAAATTTCTGGAACGCTTTGATGCAGGCCCAAGCGATTAAATGAGTAAACGAAACTTTACCCTTGCCGCCCGAAGCTAAATGCGCGTTGAGCGTGCGGCGATTTTCCTCTAAAACTTTGACCGGAATGCGGCGCACGGAGGTCGCCGTCGGCACCGTCAAACTCGTTTCCATGTTCTCGACAATCTTCAAGGCCGCGCCGCGAATCGGCTGCGCTTCACCAGTCAATTTTATCGGTGCCGGGGCGGCGGCTTGCGCCTGTGGCTGCGCTTGCGCGGGCGTCTGGGCTACGACGGGGGCTGGCGCGGCAGAGGTTGCGCCATTCGCGGCGGGGCCGTTAGTGGCTGGCGCGGGGCCTAATAAATCGCCGAAATAGTTGCGCCATGACTCGTCCACCGAATGCGGGTCGGCCTGAAAACGCGCCAATAAACTCTCAACGTAAGTGGCGTTTGCGCCGAAATTCTCGGCAATAAATACAGAAATGTCGTTTGTCGCTGGCATTTGTTTCGTTACCTTTTCACTGGCGCGGCATCCCTTTTTTAGCTTGGCCCCGCGCGGCCTTGACAGACCTTTAGCCTAACACTTTCTCTCTTTTTTTGCCTAGTCCGGCTTTTAACCACATTCACTTAACCACGATTTTCTTTACCTCCGGGCACCACAAAATTATCGGACAATTCTTTAGGCCAGGATAGTCCGTGGGGCCAGCACAGCTAATGACTTGTTAAACTCTTACCGCCGCAGTTGGCGCAAGAGCAAGTCGGCGTGTTGGCGCGGGTCTTGGATATTGCGTAAGATAATTTTGCCGCCTTGTTCGCTGGCGTTGTCTATCACGAGGTCGCCATAGCCCAACAAGCGTTGCACAATGCCGGCGGTGACGGTTACATCCTGCACTTTGCTCAGTGGCACATTCCGCGTGGTGCGGGCGATAAAACCCTCGTCAATTTCGATTTTCGAGGCCGTCAGCGTGTAACGCACCAGATTTCGCTGGAAATGTTTGTAGGCTGGAATCAGTAGAACCGATAAAGCGAGCGGCAACCAGATATAGATAGGTAAATTGTACTTGAATAGATAAAGCGGCAACCAGGCCAGCAAAGCCGCCAGTCCAATACACCCAAGCGCGGCGAGCGCGTAACCAAACTTTATAAAGAGTAGCGTCGGGCGGGCCACGAAGATGGCTGCTTCTTCGGTTTCGTGGTTTGTTGCCGGCGTGTCTGTTTGCGCCGGACGCGCCAGACGGGTTAGTTCTGTATCTTCAACCGGCGCGCCGCAATCAGCGCAAAAGCGTTTACCGGCGACCACATTCGCGCCGCAATTATTACACTGCATAACAAGACCGTCCTTTAGCTTGCGCTGACGGCCTGGCGCATCGCTGCCAGCAATTCAATCGGCGCGTAAGGATGATTGATAATCTTTACAACCCCTAACGCCTCGGCTTCGGCCTTTATTTCCGGCGAAATCTGCGAGATTAATAAGATTACTGGCACCGGCAGCCGTCCGTTATGTTGCGCCTGGATGCGGTGCAGCGTTTCCAGCCCGTTTAAGCCGCGCACATCGTAGTCTAACAGCATGATGTCGGGCCGGTCTATGCGTAAGAGGCCCAGCGCGTGCGGGCCGTCGAACGCCGGACGCACCTCATACCCCGCCGAGCGGACTAATGTATTGAGTTGCGCCATCCTTTCGGGCCGCGAAACCGCCAATAATAGGCGACAATGTTCCGTCGGACGCAAGGACTGTTCGATTTCATGCGCTGACGCTACACGTTGCTGCGACATCAGGCCATTCACTACCGGCACTTGTATTTGCGGTTCAACCCTGGCAAAGTCCGGCAGTTCCGATGTCTCAGCGTTAAATGTTTCAGCGGCGCTAAATGGCGAAGTTGGCAAAGGAACCGGCGGCGCAACTATTGAACGCTGTTCCGGTGGCGCGGGTATTTCCGGCACAACCTTCTGCGCAAAAGCGGGTAATGCGGTTGGTTCAGCAATCGCAGTTGGTCCCGGTGCTATATTTTCTTCAGCCTCAACTGCTTTCGGCTCTTCGGGTACGGGCGGTTTTTCAGGCTCCGGCGTAGCAGTTTCCGCTTGATTTGACAGTATCGGGTTGCTCTCTGCGCGGCCTCCGCCATATGCGACCACACGACGATACTCACTATTGTTATGCGCCTGTAACGCACAAGTCTCTGCCTTTTCCAGCAGATCTTCCAGTTCATTGCCATCGCTGGGAAATGAGACTAATCCCACTGCCATGTCGCAACTCTTTTGCGCCTCCAAAAATTCCCCGCGCAAACGGGTCAACGCGCCAATCGCCATTGGCGTGGATAAATGCGGCATATAAGCGAGTAAGGTGCTGGCATCGTAAAATACTACCGAATCCATGCGCCGCATTTGTAATTTGAGAAAGCCATAGATTGAGGTCAATGCGCTATTCACGGCAGCCCGGTCAAGCGGTGCCTGACTCTCGCGGTTAAGTGGTTGAATTAAGGCTAAAGTGCCCTCCCAGCCGCTTTCCATATCCCAACGCACCGCGTCGGTCAATAACACATAGTTTTCGATTTCCAGCTTTTGGTCGCCAATTAGTGTGGCACTCCGCCGGCCCGCCTCTTTTCGCCAAAAGAGAGAATCAAACCGCGCCAGTATGCTTTCGATAGGCGTCGTCAATGAGAAGTAATCGTCCGCGCCCATATACAAAGCGGCGCGTCGGAGCGATTCTTGCTCTTCGTTCCAGGCGATAATTATCGGCGTTGCGTAAGATTCTGGTTCCGCGCGTAACCGGCGCGCCAAATATAAAGCCTCAGCCGTTCCCCCGACTTGCCCCTGGTAGAGTTCTAAAATTACTAAATCCGGGGCCTTGGATTTTACCAGCCAAGGCGCAGAGGTTATCGTTGCCGTATCTGTTGCATAGCCATGCTCTGCCAATAAACGCGCCAACAGAGATTCGCCCGCGTCCACTACAATTAGCGCGCGACGAGGCTGGTTGGCTTTACTATTGGCGGTTTCACTGGGGGCAAACAAAGACAAACAGGTCACACTCCTTGCCGGCTAGTTGAAGATTGAGCAGATTATATGCCGTCTAACGATATATGGCATAGCAGTTGCCGGAAATTTACTTTATTGGTTGGTGAGGCGGAGTTTTCCGTCAGGCAGACGCACGGCAAACACTGTGCGTTCATAAACCGTAAGCGGCGCGCTTTCTTTGATGGGCGCGACGGTTACTTCTTTCGGCGTTAGCAGACGGGCTATGCGCGGAGTTTGTGGATTCCGCAAAATGCTGTAACGATTAGTGATGCGGCGAACATATTCCTGCGTTTCCGCGTAGGGTGGCACGCGCCGGCCATACTTCAAGACCGCGCCTTCACCCGCGTTGTAGCCGGCCAGCATTAAAGCCACGTCGCCATCGAAAAGGTCTAATAAGAAGCGCAAATACTTAGTCCCGCCTTCTATATTCATTTGCGGGTCAAAAATGTTACGCACGCCAAAACGCGCCGCTGTGCCGGGCATTAACTGCATCAACCCACGCGCGCCCTTGTAAGAAATCGCGCCTTTCTTAAAGGCAGACTCTTGGTGCATTAAGGAATAAACCAGCAAAGGGTCAAGCCCATTGCGCCTGGCCGCCGTTATGATGTAGCTGTCAATTGTTGCGTCACCCGTCGTAAAACCATCCAAAGACGAACCTTCCGCCATTTTCATACCATATGGATGGGCATAGTTTGCCGGCACAGCTTCCACTAACGCGGTAGGTTGCACTTTTGGTTTTTTTGCGGCTTTATCCTTTTTGGCGGGCGCAACCTGTAACGGTTTCGGTGGTGGCAAAGGGGGCAACTCTACGCGCACACCGTTTCGTATATCAAAATTGTCAATTGTAAAACTGTTGCGGTTCTGCGCTGCTACCGCATTCGCAGACAGCATGACGCAAATACTAAATAAAACAAATAACGATAAGTTCTTCATAACAGATGCTAGGCATTGAATGGCTGGCAGTGTGAGTTTGTAAAATATAAAGAGGAATGAAATGTTAAGTCTTAGAGGAGAAGCGCACGGTAATGACCGCACCTTTAGAGATTACCATAAACTTTGACGGCAGTACAAGATGTTTTCCTGATTTTATCACGCAATGAAATGCCGGTTTCTTGGCTCTTCACAGTTGCTTTGTAAACGCTGAAAGCAGACAATGAGAGGCTGCGTGAGGGTCTTCTTTACTCGGCCAAGCCGTTGATATTATTGTAAATAGCGGTTATTGTGTGTGTGCGGCGAGGAGTTTTATATGGTTTTTGACGAAATTTTTGATGTTATTGTAATTGGCGCAGGTCACGCCGGATGTGAAGCGGCAGCGGCCTCTGCGCGTTTAGGCGCACAGACTGCGTTAGTGACGATTAACCTTGACCTGATTGGGCAAATGTCTTGTAATCCGGCCATCGGCGGCATTGCTAAAGGTCATGTTGTCAGAGAGATAGATGCACTTGGCGGCCTCATGGGGCGCGTTATTGACCGCACCGGCATACAGTTTCGCTTGCTCAACCGTTCGCGCGGTGTAGCCGTCCAATCGCCACGCGCCCAAGCTGATCGCGCCTTATATCGGCTGGAAATGCGGCGCACCTTGGAGGGTGTGCCTAACCTGCACTTGCGGCAAGGCTTGGTTGTTGACTTGCTGGTCAAAGACAGCAAAATCTGCGGCCTTGAAATGCAAGACACACGGCGGCTCGGCGCACGGGCTGTAATAATGGCGACAGGGACTTTTCTCAATGGGCTAATCCACACAGGAAAAAGAACTTATACTGCCGGACGCGCCGGCGAACCAGCTTCGGTTGACCTGGCGGAAAACCTCAAAAAATTGGGTTTCAAAGTTGGACGCCTCAAAACCGGCACGCCGCCACGTCTCGATGCGCGCACCATCCACTGGGAAGCTTTTGAGGAACAACCCGGTGACGAACGGCCCGTGCCGTTTTCTTTCGCCACCGACGAAATTACGCAACCGCAAATCAAATGCCATATTGGTTACACTTCCGACGAGTTGCACAACAAGATTCGCGCCAACATTCACGAATCGCCGCTCTATTCAGGGCAAATTCAAGGCGTGGGGCCGCGCTATTGCCCTTCAATTGAGGATAAGGTTGTCAAATTTGCCGATAAAGACCGCCATCAGCTCTTTCTCGAACCCGAAGGCCATGATACCAACGAAGTCTATCTCAATGGCTTTTCTACTTCGCTGCCGGCTGAATTGCAGCAGGATTTATTGAAAATGATTCCCGGCTTCGAGAATGTACGCATTATCCGGCCGGGTTACGCCATCGAATATGATTTCGTTGACCCGCGTGAATTAACCCCAACGCTTGAAACCGCCAAAATTAAAGGGCTTTTTCACGCCGGACAACTCAACGGCACAACCGGTTACGAAGAAGCCGCGTGTCAGGGTTTTGTCGCCGGAGTCAACGCCGCGCTCTTGACACAAGGCCGTGAAGCTTTCCGTTTGCGCCGCGAAGAGTCTTATATTGGCGTTTTGATTGACGATTTAATAACGCAAGGAGTAGATGAGCCATATCGTTTGTTCACCTCCCGCGCCGAAAACCGCCTCGCGCTGCGTCACGACAATGCCGACTCCCGTTTGACGCAAAAGGGCCGCGAACTGGGTTTGGTCGGCGATGAAACATGGGAACGCTTCAATAATCGGCAAAATCGGCTGGCAACCGTCCGCGATGCCTTGTTGCATACCCGCTTTAAGCGTTCCGACGCGGCTTACGCTTCTATTTGTTACTCTTTGGGCGTGCCGGACTTGGGCGATGCCATCACTTTGGCGCAACTGGCCCACCGTAATGGTGTCACCCCTGAGTATCTCAAACGCCTCTTGCCGGCTCATGTTTCACATGAAACATCTTTGATAGAACTTGAGTCGGCGAGAGCGGATTGCTTGTATAGCGGCTACATTACGGCGCAGCGCAGCACGCAAGAGCGTCTCTATCAAAACGACGCGCTGCGGATTCCCGATAATTTTACTTATCAAGCGTTGAGCGGCCTCTCAAATGAAATGGTGGAACGCCTCAGCCGCGCCCGCCCGCAAACATTCGGCGCGGCGCGCCGCATTCCTGGCGTGACGCCCGGCGCGATGTCAACTCTGCTGGTAAATCTGATGAATGTGCGCCGCGCTGCTTGATTAAGGCCGCAACGCGGCAGCAGGCAGTAGGCAGCCAGCAGCCGGCAGTAAAAAACCACGTTGCGCTGACACAGCCAGAACCGCCGCCGCCGCCGAAGTCTGCGCCAATGGCTTTCGGCGCGCTTCGCCAGTAGCAACAGCTATCTTTTTCTACTGTCTGCTGCCTACTACCTACTACCTACTGCCTACTGGCTTCTATGCCATGTTTCACATGAAACATTAACAGCGGTTTGCCCGCGATTTGTAGTAATAGGCGAATAAATATGGCATCGTGGCTGTTGAACTTGGAATTGGCGGCAAAGCTCAAGGTTTAAGTATCGTACTCTTGGCGCAGATTAACAGAGTGTGTTAGCCTAGAATTTCCGAGTAACGCATTAGAAAGGTTGAGAAAATGGCGAAAATTATCGCAGTAGCGAATCAAAAAGGCGGTGTCGGAAAGACCACCACAGCCGTTAACCTCGCCGCCGCCCTCGCGGTAGCAGAGTTGCGGACGCTCTTAGTGGACGCAGACCCACAGGCCAACGCGACCTCTGCGGTAGGCGTGCGGCGTGGTTCATACCGGCGCAGTTTGTATCACGCGCTGGTGATGGGCGAGAAATTGCGTAACATCATATTGCCGACAGAGTTGCCCTGTCTAAAGGTGTTACCATCCGAAAAAGGCTTGGTGGGGGCAGAAATTGAGCTTATCGAAGAAGAACGGCGCGAATATAAATTACAAGCGGTGTTAGCGGAAGTAGTGGATGATTTTGAGTACATTATCATAGATTGCCCGCCATCGCTGGGGGTTTTAACGCTTAATGCTTTGACCGCAGCGAACACTTTGTTAGTTCCCGTACAATGTGAGTATTTCGCGTTGGAGGGCGTGACAGAGTTGTTCGACACCTTGGCGCGTATAAGGCGGGCCTTGAACCCCGATTTGGTGATTGAAGGCGTTTTGCTGACAATGTTTGACGAACGCACCAACCTTTCGGGAGCGGTAGCTAAAGATTTACGCGATTTTTACGGCGACCAAGTGCTGAAAACTGTCATTCCGCGCAATGTAAGATTAGCTGAAGCACCAAGTTACGGAAAACCTATTATGCTCTATGATATTCGCTCACGCGGGGCAGAAAGTTATTTACAACTGGCTAAGGAGGTGATGGCTCATGACAAGAAAAGCCTTGGGGCGCGGAATTAGCGCGCTATTGTCCGATTCCGCAACTACGCGACAGGAAGAAACGCAACTGGAAATAGATATTGATTTGATTGAGCCAAATCCAGTGCAACCACGTTCGCATTTTGACGAAACAAAGTTGGAAGAACTGGCGCAATCAATTGTTTCTAATGGAGTTGTGCAACCGATTTTGGTGCGGCGGCACGGTGGACGTTACCAAATTGTGGCTGGCGAAAGGCGTTGGCGGGCCTCCCAACGCGCCGGTTTAGTTAAAATTCCGGCAGTGGTGCGCGATATTCCCGACGACAAACTGTTGGAACTTGCGCTCATCGAAAATATCCAACGCCACGAATTAAACGCTATCGAAGAAGCGCACGCTTATAAAGGCTTAGTGGAGACGCTCGGCATAACCCAAGAGATGGTCGCGCAGCGCGTTGGGCGTGACCGCAGTTATGTTACTAATTATCTGCGTTTATTACGTTTACCGGCAGATGTGCAGAAACTGGTAGAGGAAGACAAACTTTCGATGGGCCACGCGCGCGCATTGCTAGGCGTGGACGACCCGGACATACAAAGGCGTGTAGCGCGGAGTGTGACAGATTTTTCGCTTTCGGTGCGAGAGACTGAACGGGCCATCAAACGCATCGTTAACGGAGACTCTCCGGCAACAGCCACATTGCCGCCCGCTAAAAAAGAAGACGCTAACACACGCGCCGCCGAGACCAAACTGCGCCGTCGCTTTGGCACGCAAATTCGTATCGTGCCAAACCGCAACGGCACGGGCGGTAAATTTGAGTTAGAGTATTATAATGACGATGATTTACAGCGAATCTACCAGATGCTGATGGGGCAAGAGGCCGCCGCCGCATCTGGTGAGTAGCCTGTTGAAAAAAATGCGCGAAATTCTCTCAGAGACAAAGCCAAAATCTCGTCGAAGTTCGCGTAGTTTCGTAGTTAACTAATTATGCAACAAAGACTTACAGAGATGGTTTCGTGCGCCGGTTGAGCGGCTAAACTCGCGCCGGAAGCGCTTGCCCAAGTTTTGGGCAGTTTACCGCCCCAACCTGTAAACCCAAGCGTGTTGGTAGGTTATGAAACTGCCGACGATGCCGGAGTGTATCAGTTAAACGAAACGACGGCGTTGGTTCAAACATTGGATTTCTTCACGCCAATAGCGGATGACCCGGAATTATATGGACGCATTGCCGCGATAAATTCGCTCAATGACGTTTACGCGATGGGTGGAAAACCCTTAACGGCTTTGTCCATTGTCTGTTATCCGCAAAAGGGTGATTTAGACGTTTTAGGGCAAATCCTCAAAGGCGGGCAAGCAGCCATGAACGAGGCTGGCGTAACCATTCTAGGCGGTCATTCCGTTGATGACAAAGAGATTAAGTTTGGTTATGCAGTGACGGGCGTGGTGCACCCGCTACAAGTTGTGAAAAATTCCGGCGCACAGGTGGGCGACGTCTTGGTGTTGACTAAACCCATTGGCACAGGCGCGATAAGCACGGGCATCAAGCGCGGGTTAGCGCGGCCCGAGGTGATTGATGCGGCAATGGCGGCGATGACAACCTCGGCGGCACAAGCTTCGCAAGCAATGCAGGAAGTCGGGGCTAATGCTTGTACAGATGTGACAGGGTTTGGCTTGCTCGGACACGCTTACGAAATGGCGAAGGGGAGCGGCGTATGTCTGCAAATAGATGCGGCGCGGGTTCCCTTATTGCCAGACGTGTTGGACTTAATCGGGCAAGGGATGTTAACCCGCGCAGATAAGAGTAATCGTGCGTATATAGGTGACACGATAGAGTTTACTGGCAATGTCACAACCATTATGCAGAGCGCGTTGTATGACCCGCAGACAGCCGGTGGACTGCTCATTAGTTTGCCGGAGAAAAATGCCGCAAGGTTACTGGAAAAGGTGAGCGGCGCAGAAATTATTGGTCGTGTAGTTGGTGGCAATGCAAATTGTTGGTTGCGCGTTGGCTAAAACTTCTTAGATTGGGGAAATCGCTAACCCTGAAAAAAAACGCTGCTTTTGAGTTGTTCGCAACTAGGTGGACGCTAGTTCAGAAGCAGAACATTATCCTAAGCACAAATTAGCGGCAACTGGACAGAGACCCATGCGGCGTGCTAGATTAAAGTGATTTTAATCTTCGCGGTTACCGCTCTTAGCAAGCGGAGTTACTGCGGCCAAGGAGAACCATTAAGAGTATGGGTTTAGCAAAAGAAGCAAAAGAAGCGATTGTCGGAGATTTCCGCACACATGAAAGTGACACCGGCTCACCGGAAGTCCAAGTAGCGTTGCTCACGCGGCGCATTGTTGAATTAACCGAGCATTTCAAAATCCACAAGAAAGATAACCATTCGCGGCGCGGCCTACTCAAAATGGTCTCGCAACGGCGTAGTTTACTGGATTATTTGAAACGCAAAGACATTGAGCGTTACCACCAAGTTGTCAGTAAGCTGGGCTTGCGCCGGTAACTTACCGGCATTTCGTCCACCTTTAACAAGTATGAAAACGGCCCCGCGTCTTTTCCAGAGGCGGTAATAATTAGCGCCGAACGTGACGGCTAATGACAGCAAACCGACAGACGCGGGAATCTTTATTCACCTGACCACTCAAGCGGCGCGGCTTCTCAATAGTGAGAGGCACGCGCCGCTTTCACTTTTTTGCGCTTTCACGTTGAGCGCGAATAACTCCTCAGCCGGGCGCAACGAATGCGACGTAGCGCGTGCCGCTTAACTAACCAGCAACGGCTTTAACTATAAGAGAGAGAATAACATGGCAGTTAAAAAATACCTGAAAGAATCCATTAAATTAGGCGGCCTAGACTTTACCGTCGAAACCGGCAGAGTAGCGAAACAAGCCGACGGCGCGTTTATTGTGCGCTATGGCGACACGATGGTGCTCGTCACCGCCGTCGCCGCGCACAGCCCGCGTGAAGGCATAGACTTTTTCCCTTTGACGGTGGAATACCGCGAAGCTTCCTACGCCGCCGGACGTATCCCCGGCAACTATTTTCGGCGCGAAGGGCGTCCGGGCGAAAAAGAGACGCTCACCTGCCGCCTGATTGACCGCCCCTGCCGTCCGCTTTTCACCGAAGGCTTTCGCAACGAAACACAAATCATTTGCACCGTCATTTCCGCCGATAGTGCCAACGACCCCGACGTGTTGGCTATCACCGGCGCGTCTTGCGCTCTGTATTTGTCTGATATTCCGTTCCCCAACCCGATTGCCGCCGTGCGTATCGGAATTATCGAAGGCGAATTCATCGTCAATCCGTCATACGACGAACGCCGCGATTCCGCGTTGAACCTGACTGTGGCCGGCACGGAAGAAGCCATTTGTATGGTTGAAGCCGGCGCCAACGAAGTTACCGAAACGGTCATGGTCGAAGCCTTAATGTTGGCGCACAAAGAGATTGCGCGTCTCTGCCGTTGGCAAAAGAGTCTCTCGCAAGCCCTCGGCATCGAAAAACGCGCCGTCACGCCGCCCGTCCTGGACGAAGCCATGATGTCCGACATCGAAGCCAAATTCGGCGCGCAACTGAGCGCGGCTTTGGACACCACGACGCAAGACAAGCTGGCGAGTTACGCCGCTGTTGACGCGCTCAAGAAAGAAGTAACCGAAGCCTATCCCGAAGAAGAAGGCCAACGCGCGATGGCGAAAAAAGTCTTCAACACGTTGAAAGAGAAAATCTTCCGCGACGATATGCTTAACAAACGCCGCCGTCCCGATGGCCGCAAGTTTTCGGAAATTCGTCCGATTACCTGTGAAGTCGGCTGGCTGCCGCGCACGCATGGTTCGGCTCTGTTTACTCGCGGTGAAACGCAAGGCTTGGTCACGACCACGCTTGGCACGAAAGATAACGAACAGTACATGGACGATTTGGAGAAGGGCGAACTCAAGCGCAAATTCATGTTGCACTATAATTTCCCGCCCTATTCCGTCGGCGAAACGGGCCGCGTCGGGTTTACCAGCCGCCGCGAAATCGGTCACGGCGCATTAGCCCGCCGCGCTCTCGAACCCATGCTGCCGGAAGGCGAAGATTTCCCATACACCATCCGCATCGTCTCGGAAATCACGGAATCCAACGGTTCATCCTCAATGGCGTCGGTCTGCGGCGGCACATTGTCCATGCTGGACGCGGGCGTCCCGCTCAAACGTCCGGTGGCGGGCGTGGCGATGGGCCTCGTGATGGAAGGCAATAAATACGCCATCCTCAGCGACATCGCCGGCGCGGAAGACCACTATGGCGACATGGATTTCAAAGTCACAGGCACCAGTGAAGGCATAACCGCCTTGCAGATGGACATCAAAATCGGCGGCATCAACGCGCAGATTTTGGCCGAAGCGTTGGAACAGGCCAAAAAAGGCCGTCTCCACATTCTGGGCATCATGGCGCAAGCCATCGCCGCGCCGCGCCCGGAGCTTTCGCCCTACGCGCCGCGCATCATCCAAATCCAGATTAACCCGGACAAGATTCGTGACGTTATCGGGCCAGGCGGTAAAATGATTCGCTCCATCGTTGAAGAAACGGGCGCGAAGATTGACATCGAAGACACCGGTATCGTCTCTATTGCGTCGGCAGACGGTGCGGCAATGGATGCTGCTATCGCCAAGATTCGCGGTCTTACGGCAGAAGCCGAAATCGGCGAAACTTATCTCGGCACGGTCAACCGCATCGTGGATTTCGGCGCGTTTATCGAAATCTTCCCCGGCACGGATGGTTTGTTGCACATCTCCGAAATCGCCGAAGGGCGCGTGCGCGATGTGCGCGACGAACTGCGCGAAGGCCAGCAAGTTTTGGTCAAGTGTATCGGCAAAGAAGGCAACAAAATCAAACTCTCGCGCCGCGCTATCCTACGCGAAGAAAAAGCGCAAAGCGCATCAAGCGACGAATAATTACTCGCCAAGCACACAAAAGCCGGAAGATGCCCTGTTCAAGGCATTTTCCGGCTTTTACATTTCCCGGTAGAGGCCTGGAAATTATGATATTTGCCCGATATAAATGTTTAAGGACATTCAGTTTACTTGTGAATTGGCGGAATTAGACGATTGGCTTTAACGTGTTCCGAGTCGGGCCAACGCGATGCCGGCTTGCACCGCCAGAAAGCCCGCCAATACGCTTAACGCGACATAAAGCGCGGCTTTAGCGAGTTCCGCCCGCGAGACCAACCGCGCCGTTTCGTATTCAAAGGTGGAAAAAGTGGTGTAAGCACCGACAAAGCCGACGGCGACGGCTAAGTTGAAATGTGGGTTGAAACTAAACTTTTCCGCTGCCAGCGTAGCGAAAAGACCGAGGATAAACGAACCGGAAACATTGATAACAAACGTCGCGCTGGGAAAAGGCGCGGCGAATTGCCCTAGCCAGGTATTGGCGACAAAATAACGCGCCATCCCGCCCAACGCGCTGCCCGCCGCCACCGCCAGATATTTGCTAAGAGTATCCATAAAATAAGTGGGGAGTCGCTCCGCGCTGTTGAGATTCTCGCTATCCGGTTGACACAAGAGCAAGCCGAAACATCCTCCTACTCCCTACTCCCTACTCCCCACTTCCCAAGTTGTCGCAATTTATCATAGCGGCGGTTCATGCGTTCTTCGAGCGTCCCAATTTTGGCGGCGGCAAGGGCTTTTTGGATGTGTTCGTCCACGAGTTTAGCGGCGGCTTCGTGGTCGGTGTGCGCACCCGGCCCAGGTTCGGGGATGATGTCGTCCACGATGTTGAAGCCGCGCAAATCGTCGGCGGTGATGTGCAGTTCGTAAGAAGCGCGTGGGGCTTGGGCCGCGCTTTTCCACAAGATAGCGGCGCAGCCTTCGGGCGTGATGACTGAATAGATAGCGTTTTCCATCATCAAAATTTGGTCGCCAATGGCAATTGCCAAAGCCCCGCCCGAACCGCCCTCGCCGATGACTGTGACCACCACCGGCACGCGCAATTTGAACATCTCGCGCAGGTTATAAGCGATGGCTTCGGCCTGGCCGCGTTCTTCGGCGTCAATGCCTGGGTAAGCGCCCGGCGTATCCACAAAAGTCAGCACGGGCCGCCCGAATTTGGCCGCCATCTGCATAAAACGCAGCGCTTTGCGGTAACCTTCCGGCTTGGGCATGGCAAAATTGCGATAGCTGCGCTCCTTGATGTCGCGCCCCTTTTGCTGGCCGATAATCATCACCGGTTCGCTGTGATAGGTGGCCCAACCGCAGACAATCGCGGGGTCGTCGCTATAACGCCTGTCGCCGTGCAGTTCGGTAAAATCTGAACACAAAAGTTTGACGAAATCCAGCGTGTACGGGCGTTCAGGGTGCCGCGCCAGTTGCACGCGCTTAAACGAGGCGGCCCATTTTGCTTCGAGTTCGGGGTTTTCAGTCATAATGAATTTAATACGGAGACGCGGAGGCACGGAGCACAGGGATTTACAAAACATTTCGCCGTGTCTTTGTGTTTAATCTTCGGCGTTTTCCAAAAACCTCTCGGCGTCAATGGCGGCCATACAGCCTGTGCCTGCGGCGGTGATGGCCTGGCGGTAATAGCTGTCCTGCACATCGCCGCAGGCAAAGACGCCGGGGATTTTGGTCGCCATTGTGTGGCCGTCGGTTTTGAGATAACCGATTTCGTCCATTTCCAGCCAGTCTTTGAACAATCCAGTATTGGGTTTGTGGCCGATGGCGACGAAAACGCCGTCACACGCGAACTCGCGTTCCGCGCCCGTCACGGTGTCGCGCAGCCGCACGCCCGTCACGCCGTCTTGTTGCGTGCCCAGAATCTCGGTCAGTTCGGTGTTCCAGACAAACTCGATTTTCTCATTTTTTAAGGCCCGGTCTTGCATGATTTTCGAGGCCCGCAGGTGGTCGCGGCGGTGCGAGACATAGACCTTTTCGGCGTAGCGCGTGAGGAAATTAGCCTCCTCCATCGCCGTGTCGCCGCCGCCAACCACGACTAAACGCTTGTTGCGAAACATCGGCAGCGGGCCGTCACAGGTGGCGCAGGCCGAGACGCCATTGCCGCCTAAGCCTTCGGGAATTTTCGCTTCGCCAGGGATGCCCAGCCATTTGGCCGACGCGCCGGAAGCGATGATAAGCGTTTCCGCAAGAATGGTTTGTGTTTCCGTGTAGAGCTTGAAAGGGCGTGCTGACAAATCAACTTTGGTTATCCATTCCTCCAGAAATTCCGTGCCGAAACGCTCGGCCTGGCCGCGCATCTCAAACATTAAATCCGGCCCTTGGATGCCTTTGGCAAAACCGGGGAAATTTTCCACCTCGGTGGTAATCATCAATTGGCCGCCGGGCAGCGTTTGCGCGGCGGAATCCACCGGCGCATCTACGAGTAAGGGTTGCAAATCGGCGCGGGCCGCGTAAATTGCCGCCGTCAAACCAGCGGGGCCGCTGCCGATAATAACTACTTTGCGATGAGTTTCTTGCATATATTTATCCTGGAAAATTCTTAGCTGTCGGTGCTAAGAAACGTAAATAACCGCTAATAACTAACAAAATACCAATCCGACATAAAAAATTCCGTAACTTTCTGCTTGCTTTAAGTCTTCTGTTTCCTGTAAGTTTAATTTTACCCCCGTGCGCTACGTTACGGCCTAGCCAGCGTAGTATAACCAGGCCCATCGCGCTAGTCGAATGAAGGGCGGGTAACTGAAGTTTTACCGAACTCAAAGTAAGGATTTCACTGTATCTTGACGGACAACTCTGCCGTTGCGAATAAGATTGAGAGCATCGCCGTTCTCGGCGCGGGAACCATGGGACACGGTATTGTTCAGGTTGCTGCGCTGGCCGGATTTCGCGTCACCATGCGCGATGTTGATTTAGACGCTGTGGCGCGTGGCGTGCGCGCCATTGAGCGCAACCTCGACAAAGGCATCCAACGCGCCAAACTGACCGAGGCCGAACGCGATAACGCCCTGCAACACATACGCGGCACAACACAAATGAGCGAAGCCGCGAAAGCCGACCTCATTATCGAAGCCGTGCCGGAAGTCTTAGCCTTAAAACAAGACTTGCTGCGCGAACTGGAGAGTTTGCGCGAGACGCCCTTCATCTTTGCGACCAATACCTCATCGCTTTCGATTGCCGCGATTGCCCAAGCCTCGCGCCAGCCCGCCAATGTTATCGGGATGCACTTCTTCAATCCGGTACACATTATGCGCTTGCTGGAAATAGTGGTGGGGCCGGAGACCAGCGAAAATACGCTGGCAACCGCGCATGAAGTTGCCAAACGCCTAAAAAAAGAGGCGATAACTGTAAAGGATGTGCCGGGGTTTGCCTCCAGCCGTTTGGGTATCGCGCTGGGCATGGAGGCGATTCGCATGGTTGAACAAGGCGTGGCGAGTCCCGCCGATATAGATAAAGCGATGGAATTGGGCTACAATCATCCTTTAGGGCCTTTGCGCCTGACCGATTTGGTCGGCCTGGATGTGCGTCTCAACATCGCCGAATATTTACATCAAACTCTCAATGCAGAAACGTTTCGCCCGCCCGCTTTGTTGCGCCAAATGGTTAGTGAAGGCAAGCTGGGAAAGAAAACCGGCCAAGGCTTTTATTCTTGGGAAGACTGAGTTTAAGAATATTATGAGCAGCAATTTACCACACGGCGAAAGACGCTTTGCTTTACGGATGGCGTTGCGTTTGCCGATTGTCGTTTCAGGCCGGGCCAGCGACGGCGGAGCCTGGAGTGAGCCGACGGAAACTGACGATATTTCTACTTCCGGCGTGTTGTTTCACCT
>JAYVJN010000302.1:0-3054 GCA_043769325.1 Acidobacteriota bacterium | reverse complement strand
CGCTCCCGCTCGTCCACTTTTTCGAGACCAGTTTCGGGCGCACTTACGAACGCCGCATCGTGTTGGCGCGGGTGGTTGATGCCGACGGCGCGGAGGGCTGGGGCGAATGCACCTGCGGCGAAGGCCCGTTTTATTCCGACGAATGGACGGACAGCGCGTGGGAGACGCTCAAGACCTGGCTGGCCCCGATGGTCTTGGGGCGCGAGGTCAAAGGCGCGTCGGATATTTACTCGCTCATGCGGGCCGTGCGCGGGCATCGCATGGCGAAGGCCACGATTGAAACCGCGTGTTGGGACTTGGAAGCCAAGAAAGCTGGCGTCCCTTTGTGGAAACACCTGGGCGGCGTCAACCGCGAAATCGCGTGCGGCGTCTCCATCGGCATACAGGACACGCCCGAACAACTCTTTGACAAAATACAGACCGAACTCGACGCCGGTTATCAACGCATCAAAATCAAAATCAAACCCGGCTGGGACGAAGACATCATCCGTCAGGCGCGTGAAAGGTGGCCCGACATTTTACTTATGGGCGACGCCAATTCCGCGTATAGTTTAGACGACACGGCTTTGTTCCAACGGCTTGACGCCTACGGCCTGATGATGTTTGAGCAGCCCCTCGCCTACGACGACATGATTGACCACGCCGAACTGCAACGCGGCATCAAAACGCCGGTCTGCCTCGATGAATCCGTCAAAACGCCCGCCGACGCCCGCAAAGCCATAGATTTAGGCGCGTGCCAAATAATCAACGTCAAACTAGGGCGCGTCGGCGGCCACAGCGAGGCAAACAAGGTGGAAGCGGTTTGCCGTGAGCGCAACATTCCCATCTGGTGCGGCGGGATGCTCGAATCCGGCATCGGACGCGCCCACAACATCGCCATGTCCACTCTCGCTGGTTTCACCTTGCCCGGCGACGTTTCCGCCAGCAAGCGTTACTGGCATGAGGACATCATCGAACCCGAAGTGACCATCACCGCACGCGGCACGATAATCGCCCCCGACGCGCCCGGCATTGGTTTCACCGTGCGCCGTGATAGAATTGACGCCTTAACCGTGCGGCGTGAGATTATCCAACAGTAATGGTTGCGCCACTCGAAAGTTTGGACATTTTCTTTTTAGAGGATGTTCTCTGGATAGCTGTGGCAACGATTGACGTGCCGCGTTACGACTTTTCATTTCCGAATTTTTTCGTCTGCCGCCGCCCTTATTATCGGCCCGAAAATATCACTGCCATCGGACGTTTTGGCGTAACTACAAATTATGCGGATTTGTACAATGCTTTAGAAGTAAGTGGTATTTCACTCGTTCACACGCCCGCCCAATATTTGTTGGCAAGTGAATTAACTCATTGGTATCCAAAGCTATCCGCATTGACGCCGCGAAGCGTTTGGTTTGAGACGCCGCCGTCGCCGGCGGAAATTGAAAGCGTTTTTGAGTATCCTATTTTTCTCAAAGGCAGCCGCCAAACCAGCCGGCATCAAGCGAATTTGTCAATTGTCCGCTCGCGTAGCGAATACGAATATGCGGTCGAGCAATATCGGAATAATCCCATTTTGCATTGGCAACAGTTTGTCTGCCGGGAATTTGTCGAATTACGCCGCGTGTCAGGGCGCACAACCGGGAAAATCCCGCCATCGTTTGAATTTCGCACTTTTTGGTGGCGCGGGTATTGCGTCGGGGCCGGCGCGTATTGGGCTGAATTTGCTTCGTACTCGTGGGATGAAGTCGAAAAGGCAGCCGGCTTGAAAATCGCCCAAGAAGCTGTCAGCCAGCTTGATGTGCCGTTTTTAGTGGTGGATATTGCTCAAAATAGAAACGGCGAATGGTTGGTAATTGAATGCAACGACGGTCAAGAGAGCGGTTATGCTGGTATTTCGCCGATTGCGCTTTGGCAGAACATCGTTGCGCTTGAGAAACGCCTAAACAGTAACAGTTAATTGTAATTCATGCTTGCACAAATTTTACCGGCTACGGCTGAATCATTACTTACACACTTCACCACGCGCCGCGCCGAGATTTTGCGGCAGATACGCGCTTTGGTGGAAATCGAATCGCCTTCGTGGGATGTTGCGGGCAGCCAGCGGGTGGTGGCGCAGATTGCTGAGTTTGTCGCAGATTTGCCCTTGCCCGCTACGCTGGAACGCATTGACGCGCCGAATTGCGGGCAGCATTTGCGGCTAAGGTTCTTTACGGATTGCGCCCAAAGCGACGGCGCGTTGTTGCTGCTCGGCCACACGGACACGGTGCATCCGCGCGGCACGCTGGCGGCGCGGCCCTGGCGCGAGGAAGAAGGGCGCATCTATGGCCCCGGCATCTTCGACATGAAAGCCAATTGCGTGATGGCCCTGGAAGCGGTGCGGGCGTTGGCGGTGTTGGGCCTGAAACCGCGCCGCGAAATCGTGGTTTTGTTGATGTGTGACGAGGAAACCGGCAGCGCGCACGGACGCCAATTCGTCGAAGCTGAAGCGCGTAAAGCCAAAGCGTGCTTGGTGTTGGAACCATCTGCGCCGGGCGGGAAAGCGAAAACCGGACGCAAAGGCACGGGCCAGTTTACCTTACGCGCGCACGGCGTTCCGGCCCATGCGGGCCTCGAACCCGAAAAAGGCGCGAACGCCATCGCCGAACTCGCCCGCCACATCGAAGGCTTGCACGCGCTGACCGATTACGCCAAAGGAACAACCGTAAATCTCACTATGATGCGCGGCGGCACGGCTTCTAATGTAATTCCCCAATTGGCCGAAGCGGAAATAGATGTGCGCTTTACTCAAATGGACGAAGCGGCCCGCATCGAACAGGCCATCAGAGGCTTGCGTTCGGTTGATAACCGCGTGCGTTTAGAAATTTCAGGCGACATTAACCGCCCGCCGTTGGAACGCACCGCGCAGGTCGTGGAGTTATACGAACACGCCAAAAATCTCGCCGCTTCATGCAATTACGAACTTGGCGAGGCGCAAGTCGGCGGCGGTTCGGACGGCAATTTTGTGGGCGCGTTGGGCGTGCCCGTGTTGGACGGCCTGGGCCTCGCGGGTGATGGCGCGCACGCCGTCCACGAACA
>JAYVJN010000301.1:0-5670 GCA_043769325.1 Acidobacteriota bacterium | reverse complement strand
ACTCCGAAAATACTGGCGCGGGTTGATTTTGCGCGGCTCAGAAACATTGCCGAACGCTTTCAACGCCCCGAAGCGCGGACTCTGGCGCGGCTGTTGATTGTGTTGGCGGTGTTGGACGGCGCGGAAACAGCCGCTAAAACAGAAACAACAACAACGGTTAAAGCGCAGCCGGTTTTGCCGGCGCAACCATAAGCACAAGTCAGTACCACCTGCGGTAGCGGGTGGGTTGGCAGCCCAGGGGCTTGTTGGTCAGGATTAACCCCGTCGCTACCGCTTCCGGTACTGACCTGTTTCTCCGATTGTGCCCGTGTTGAGTATATCTGCTCTTCATCGGCTACTTTCTTGTCATGCTTTTTGCCTTCCACCGTTTTTGACAAGTAAATTATCTTGCGGCTGGCAACCTCGCCGATGATTAAATTCTTTTCCGTATGCGTTTTTTTTGCCGCTGTAATACAACTTCTGGGCTTCATGCTCTTGCGGTCTTTCCCGCATTCTTTCCACCCCGTCTTGCACTAATGCGCCGCGCTCAACTTGCGTTTCTAACCGCTCAAGCAAATCTGCGGCACTCCTTTCCGGCTTGCAACCGAGTATCGCCAAGGCTCTTTTCAGTTTCGGCAAGAGCGCGTGAATCCACCGGCAAGTGTTCGGCTGGCTCAGTCCAAACTGCAATCCGTGATACGTTTGCAACGGATAGTTTTTTGTGTAACTGAGGATAAACAATAGCTTATCTGCCACGCCCGGCAATCTCCCGCGCTGTCCGCCGCCCTTTTTCCGAACCCTCGCTTTGTCCGTCGCGGTGCGCTGCGCCGTTTCCGCAAACGCTTGCGCAAACGCCCCTAACAAGACTTCAAACTCAAATACCGTGACACTCGTTACCGACAAAAAGACGGTTCCATTGTTTTGCAAAGATTTATAATTCAGCATTTTTTGATAAATTACAATTCTTTCAACTTTTCCGGTTTTCAACGAAATTTATTTGTTATATTTTATTCAGCATAAGGTCTAATGTGGTATTCACGCCGTCCACTTCGCTTTTAGCGGCGGTGGGTTCGGTGGCTAACCTCTCGAAGATGTTGCCCTTGGTCTTCACGAAATCCGTGCCGTTCTGCGCCAAGTCGGTTATCTGGGCGCGTTTGGCTTGCGGCACGCGGCTTAACAGCACATCCGCTTCCAGGTTGGCTAAGGCCACTTTGCGCGTCTTGGCGTCATGGATATTCTCGACGGCCTGCAGTTCCGTCCGCAGACGCGGGCTGTCCAGCAATTCCTGGCCGTAAGTTTGGCGGAACTCGCCGCCGTCCTTGACGCGGAAAAGCGGGTCGTTGAGGCGTTGCTCCACCGTGCGGCGCGGGCTTCGGTAGATTATCAAATAACACGCGGCGGAGATATTACTCCCCGCCGCGTGATGAATTGGACGATGCCTAAAACTCTTGTTCTGGCATCTCGGCAATTTCCCACATCAAATCAGGCTTTCTGTCGCCGGTTTGGAGGAAGTATTCAATGGCTTCCCAAGCTATTTCTTTGGGGACAAAATGCTCACGGTAGTAGAGGTTAGGGTTGCCGCCAATAGATGCTTCGACGGTTTCCCCTGTGTGTTCGCCATAGCATAGGGTGTGCGTTCTTTCGTTGTCCCCTGAATAGCTGTGGTCAAGCATAAAACCAGATGCGCTTCTCCCGACTAACCCTAAACTTGCCACCGTAACAACATTTTGAGTGTAGCTTAACCCACAGTCACCTGTGGCCCCTTCCCAAAATTCATCATCGCCATTCAGTATTCGCTCTTTCAGCCAGTCAATACTGGTCAACCGTTCTCTACTACCCATTGAGTCAGAGAAATATATCTCAGTCATATTTCTTCCCCTTATTTGATTACCTCGACTGCTTGATTGGGCCTAAAAATGTATTGATTGCCATGTGAATCGCGCACGGTTAGTTTTTCGATGCTATAAAGCTCAACTAACAAACCTAGACCTTTGCCAATCTGGTCTTTACCCCTACAATCATTAAAGCAAGTTGGCCTATCAACATACATCTCAACCTCTTTAGGTAATTTTCCGCCATTTTCCGCTGCTGCTTTGATAAGCGATTCGGCCTCAGCATGAGTCAAAAACATTGTATCCTTTGAACCGTACCGTTGCCCTTGTAGTTTTCCCAACTTTTGCAAATCAGTCAAAGCCTGTTCACGCATTGCCCGGTTGTTGCCGCCTAGTTTCGCTTCGCCCAGTGTGGTGTTGGCCCCGAATATCTTCTGACCGTTGATTTCGGTGAAGGCAATCGTACCCGTCGGCAGTTTGTAGGCGTATTCGGGCAAGCTGTTGATGCGGCGAAATTCATTGATGCTCTCAAAGTTGGTTTGGTGAACCTTCTCTTCTGCCGCAAACTTCGCCACGCCTTCCGTGTCCAGAGGCTTGCCCGACGCCTTCATGTACGTCTCGTACAGCGATTGCAAGTGCGGCTTTATCTTGACGCCCGCCGCTTTCACCATCTCCCTGGCGAAATCGTTGAAGCGCGTATAGCCTTGCTTTATCGCATTGACCGCTAACACGGTGTGGGCCGCCACCAACTTTGGTTCGATGCCGTTGGCGTACAAAGTTTCTTGGCGGGCGGCTTGGCGGACGGTTTCACGGGCGGCTTTGACTTTGGCGTCGGTGATGGTGAGGCGTTCACGCAACGCGGTGGCGGCTTTGGCGTAGAGTGCCTGGACATTCTCGCCAAAGGAGGTGCGGGATGCTTCGCCTAAAACATTCATTACCTCCGCTTTGTTTTTCTCGAAGGCGGCGCGGGCTTCGTCCAAAGTGAGCGAGGGCTTGCCTTCCTGTCGGGCGAGGAAATCGTGGAGTTTGTTGCCGGCGCGGAAGCCGCCGCTGAGGGCCGTTTGGGTAACGAGGCTTTGGAAAATCTCTTCGTCGCTTTGGCCGGCCAGTTTGCCCGTTGAATAGGTCAGCAGGGCGTTAGTGGCCAGGTCGGCGGCAAAAGGCAGTTTGGCGGTGACGGGCCCGACGGCCCCTTGCACGCCGGCGATAGCAGCGGTTTGGATGGCGGCGGCGCGGTCATTGGTGTTGATGTAGGTCTCGCCGCCGGCCAGCGTTGCTTGCAATGTCGCGCTGACGATGACTTGCGCCACCAGCGATTCGCCCCCAGTGGCTAATCCTAGGGCCAGGCTTGGCACGGCTTGGCCGGCTTTGCTTGACCAGTTGGGGATGTCGTAGGCCGCCAGGCGGAGATTGCGCTCGGCTTTTTCGGCATAGGCTTTGTCGGCTGCCGCCATGTCCTTTGTTTCCACGCGGCCCAGTTGTTGCCAGAGGTCGGCGCGGGCCTGGCGTTGGGTTTGGACTTGCTTTTCGTAGCCGGAGGTGTCCACGCCGGCCTGTTTGAAGCCGTAAACTACGGTGTCTTCGATGAGGTCTTTGACGAAATCTTGCGCCCCTTGCGCGCCGGCGGCAATACTGATGACACCTTTTTCCACGCCCACGCCGAAACTGACCATTTGGTTTTTGACCGATTCCGGCAAGAGAGCGTAGAGCGGGTTGGCGTCTATCACGCCCCGCAGAAAAGTTTCCGAAGCGTCGCCGATTTGCTGGCCCAAACCCGCCTGGCGAAAATCGTCCTTCGTTTCGGAGACAATGCGGTCAATTTCGCTTTTCAGTTCGTTCTGATAATCCAAATCAATGAAGGCGTCGCGCAAAGCAAAGCCGTTCTTTAACTTATCGTACTTTTCGGCCAGCCGTTTTTTGGCCTCGTCAATCCGCGCGTCAAGTTCAACTTCAACTTTGGCGCGGTCATATTGCGTCTTTTCCGCCGGCGCGCCGTAATCCTTTAAGTATTGCTCATAAAGACCTTGCCGCGCTTGCGCGGTAACGACGTGCGGCCCAAAGAAGTCCGGCGTGGCGTCGCCTTTTTCTGCCGGTTCATAGCGCGGTTCTTTCGGCGCGGGGCGTCCGGCGGCTTGGAGTTGTTTGGCGGTGGCCTCGTAATTGCGCCGCGCCAATTCATTGCGAATGGCTTTATGCAGTTCCGGCAGCCCGATATTCTCGCCGTTCTCTGAACCGCCGCGCCAGTTTATCGTCAGCCCGCCGTCGGCCTGTTTCAGGCGTTGGATGTAATCATCGAGGGCTTTGGTTTTGTTGCCCGAAGCGTAGCCCATGTTTTCCCACGCGGTGCGAATGATGGCTTCGCGCGGGTCGGCCATTTTACTGAAAGCCTCAAGCTGCTCTTTGGTAAACGTAACCTGGCGGTTTTTGCCGTCCAGCCCCGTGCTGATAAAGTCAAGCGCGTCAGTGTTTTTAGCGGGCGGCGCGGCTTGTTGCAAGCGTTGGGCGACGGCTTGCGAACGCGCATAATCGGGTAACGCCAGGGCCGGATTTTCGCCGGCGTCGCGCTGCGCCACGCGGGTTTCAGGTTGCGGCGCGGGCTTCGCGGCGGGCGTTTCGGCAACGGGGGTTTCTGTTTCAGTCGGCAGAAAATCAGCCGGCGGTGAATCGTAGAGAAGATTAGTGAAGTTGATTTGCGACATAGCTTATACTTCTTAAAAAACAATCAGGCAATTCGATTATCGTCGCTGCTAACCGCAAGTTGCGCCGCCCTTGCAAAAAAACATCAAAGGTTAGCCAAGTATCTCGCTGACCGGCAATTGCAGTTCAGGAATGGCGTGGAAGCCAGTAGGCAGTAGGCAGCAGACAGTAGCAACAGCTACCTTTTTCTACTGTCTGCTGCCTACTGGCTTCGAGGCGTTAAACCGAAATAACTCGCCAACTTTTCTTTGCTTGAAAACTGCAAAATGTCGCGGATGGCCGCCAGAATAGCCCCGCCCGTCGCCAACGAAACGCCCGGCATCGAGACCAACAGCCGCGTTTGATGCGAAAACGGCATTCGCCTAAGTGGAAACTTCGAGCGCGATCGTGTCTTCGGAGCACAAATGTTTGACGATTTCGAGGAAGTTTTCTTTGGTCGAAGCAAAACGCAAATTGGCGAGTTCGTCGCCGCTCGGCGCAAGCATGGCAAGTTGAGAATCCTTTTTCGCCAAATTGAGCCCGTAGAAAAGTATGTCGAAAGTGGGCCGATGCCGGAGCAACGCGATACAACTATTGGCGTGGGAGGATTAGTAACAGGCCAAAAAAAGTTGACCCACCAAGACTAAAATGGCCTCTCGCCGGGAGCGCGGACAGCCTTGTCCGCAACGAGCCGAAGGGCGAGTAGCAAAGTGACGAAACTGGCCTGTTTAACCGAAACGCGCCACTTTGTCAACCCTTTTTCGCGCTTGTGCGCTCATGCGGACAAGCGCGTGGCGCGCTCCAGTCGAAAGGGTAAACTTATTTCTACGCCGTTCCTTAGAAACGAATGTTCAGTTTTCAACTACCTCCAGACTTGGCGCAATTGAAGTGAACCAAGGCTATAATAACCGCATGAGCATCTCTCACTTGCATTTTAATGGCGTGCCAAACACTCGCGCTCCGAGGTAATTAGGGAAGAGAAAGAGAGAAATGATGAATAAAAAACAGCCCTGCCGCTCCTTTGCTGACTAATCGTTTACTGTGTCAATAATTTACGGCTTTTCGTGCGCCTCTTGCCAGAATCGCTTAGAGCAGTTTGCGTTTCGGTTTACTGAGACTCGCGGCGTAACTTGTGTAAACTCAACCGCTTCTTGCTAAAAACTAAAAACTGACTACGGAAAAC
>JAYVJN010000300.1:0-12863 GCA_043769325.1 Acidobacteriota bacterium | reverse complement strand
CTTGCGTCGCTTGAAAGACGGCAAAGAGTGGCGTTTCCCGATTGGCGAATCGGCTGGCTTCGGCGGCGGTGATATGGCTTTCTCAGACGACAGCAAGTGGTTTGCATTTACCGTTTACCCGACCTTCAAAGAGGGCAAGAAGCTCAAAAAAGAGCGCAAGCCCTTACAACACAAGGTTACGCTGATTAACCTGGCCAACGAACAAAAGAGCGAATTTGAGAAAGTGCGCCGCTTTGCCTTTGCCGGCGAGATGGGCGGCTGGCTGGCCTTACACAAATACGCTCCCGAAGCCGGGCCTGGCGGCGCGCCGCCCGCGCCTGGCGCACCCGCGCCGGACAAAGCGACGGGCGCGGATTTGATTCTGCAAGAACTCGCCAGCGGCAGCCAGTTAAATCTCGGCAATGTGGCTGAGTTTGCCTTCAACAAAAAGGGCGACTGGCTGGCCTTCACCATTGACGCCCAAGAAAAGAGCGGCAACGGTGTACAGACGCGTAACATGACAACGGGCGTATTGCTGCCGTTAGACAGCGACAAAGCCATCTATCGCGGCCTCAATTGGACGGAAAAGGGCGACGCGCTGGCCGTCGTCAAAGGCGCGGAGGATAAAGGCTACGAGGACAAACTGTACAGCGTGGTGGGTATCAATTTTGCTTCCGGCGCGCCGCAGAAAACCATCTATGACCACAAAACCGACGCGACTTTCCCCGCCGGTATGACCATCAGCGCGAATCGCAACCCCGCCTGGACGGAAGATTTGAGCGCGTTGACATTTGGCCTGCAAGAAGTCAAAAAGAAGAAAGAGGAAAAGAAAACGGACGCCAAAGACACCAAACCGGACGCGGCGGCCATGCCGAAAAAACCGGAAGACGAGCCGGAAAAACCCGACCTCGTCTTGTGGCACTGGCAGGATTCGCGCCTGCAAGCCCAACAACAGGTTGAGGAAAGCCGCGACAAAAGCTTCACCTATCTCGCCCTTTACCGCGTGGTCGAAAAGAAATTTATCCGCCTGGCTGACGATAGTTTACGCTCCGTCAATCCAGCCCCGAAACAGATGTTTGCCATTGGCAACGACAGCCGCGAATATGAGTTACTAGGGAGCTTGAACGGGCAACGCTATTCCGACGTTTACATTGTGGACATGAAGACCGGCGCGCGCAAACTGGCCTTGAAGAAAGCGCGTTACACCTTTGGCGCATCGCCCGACGGCACGCATTTTCTCTACTATGAAGACGGCAACTTCCTGACCTACGAGATGGCGACGGGCCAGAGCTACAACCTCACCAAAAACATCCAAGCGAATTTCTACGAAGAGGATGACGACACCAACAACGTCAAGCCGCCTGCGACGCCCCTCGGCTGGACGAAAGACGGCGCATCCGTCTTGTTGTCAGATAATTGGGACATCTGGAACGTGCCGGCGCATGGCGGCGCGGCGGTCAATTTAACCGTCAATGGCAAGCGCGACAAGATTCGCTACCAGACGCGCTTCCGCCTCGACCCCGACGAAAAAGGCACTGACCTGACGCAGCCGATGTATCTCAGAACCTATGGCGAATGGACGAAAAAAAGCGGTCTGGCCCGCGTCGAAGGCGGCAAAGCGGGCGCGAAGATGCTCGCCTGGGACGATGCCTCTTTTGGCACGGTGCTGAAGGCCAAGCGCGCGGAAACCTATCTCTACACCCGCGAGACTTACGCCGAACCGACGACCTATTTCCTCGCCGACGCCATGCTCGCCAACGGGCAGAAGTTGACCGATGCCAATCCGCAGCAGAAGAATTTCGCTTGGTCGCCCGGCTCCAGACTGATTGACTACACCAGTGCGAAGGGCGACAAACTACAAGCCGCGCTCTACTTGCCCGCCAATTACCAGCCCGGCAAGAGCTACCCGACGGTGGTTTACATCTACGAAAAACTCTCACAAAACATCAACAACTACGCCAACCCTTCTTATAACGGCTTCAACAAATCGGTCTATACCTCCAACGGTTACGCCGTGTTGATGCCCGATATTACCTACAAACTCAACGACCCGGGAATGTCTGCCGTCTGGTGCATTTTGCCGGCCCTGCAAGCGGCGATTGGCTCCGGCGTAGTGGATAAAGACCGCGTCGCCTTACACGGGCATTCGTGGGGCGGCTATCAAACCGCTTTCATGGTCACGCAAACCGACGCCTTCCGCGCCGCCATCGCCGGCGCGCCGCTGACCGATATGATTTCTATGTATAACCTCATCTACTGGAATTCCGGCTCCGGCAATATGGCGATTTTCGAGAATAGCCAGGGCCGTTTTACCGGCAGCCCCGTTGAACAGCCCGAAGCTTACATTCGTAATTCGCCTGTGTTTCACGCCAAAAACGTGAAAACGCCGCTCATGATTCTGCACAACGACAAAGACGGCGCGGTGGATTTCACGCAAGGCATCGAATACTACAACCAACTGCGTCGCTTGCAAAAAAACGTCGTCATGCTGCAATACAAGGGCGAAAATCACGGCCTGCGCGTGCCCGCCAACATGAAGGATTACACGATACGCATGAAAGAGTTTCTCGACCATCACCTGATGGGCAAACCGGCCCCGAAATGGCTCACCGAAGGCGTGCCCTTGCTGAAACTCAAAGACCACCTCGACGAACGCGCCCAAGACAAAGCCGTCATGGACGGCCAACCATGACCTAGCCACAATAAAAAGGTAAAGGCAGGGCATTAATCCCTGCCTTTACCTTTTGTTATCTGTGCGTTGCTATTTCTTGATGCCTATCAGCTTCACGTCGAAGAAGAGCGTGGCGTTGGGCTTGATTTTGGGCGGCTGGCCGGTTGCGCCGTAGGCCAGTTTAGGCGGTATGGTAAGGAGGCGGCGTTCGCCTGGTTTCATGTCGGCGATAGCTTCGTCCCAACCTTTGATAACTGCGCCTTCGCCTAGTTTGAACTCATATGGCTGGCCCCCGATTGAACTGTCAAACTTCTCGCCGCTTTTGAGCGTGCCCGTATAATCAACCTGCACCATCTGGCCTTTTTGCGGTTTGTCGCCCGCGCCTTGCTCTAAAACTTCGTATTTTAGTCCCGACGCGGTTTCAATGCTGCGGTCACGGTTATACACAAAGTAGATGCCGAAAGCGAAAGCGGCTACTAAAGCCAATAAAATCAGGGTTTGATTGCGCGTCAGGCCCGGTTTGGCAACCGGCGCGGTAACTTGATTGGCGGCGCGGCTTCTTTCGCGCGCGCCCCAACGGTCTTTCTGTTCACGTTTACGACTTGCAGGCAAAGTATTATTCCTCCCAAAAAATATGTCCGGTTTTACGCTTGCGCGTAGCGGCTATTCTTCCACCAATTGATGGTTTTTTGCAAACCGTCCTCAAGACTTACGAGAGGTTCATAGCCCAGCAGTTCACGCGCTTGGGTGATGTCGGCGAGGCTGTGGCGCACATCGCCCATGCGCGAAGGCTGGTATTCGGCTACGGCGTCGGGCCGGTTGGTCAAACCTTTGACGACTTCCAACAATTGGTTAAGCGTAATGGCCGCGCCGTTGGCGACATTGATAATCTGACCGACGGCTTTCTTGCTTTCCGCCGCTAACATATTGGCTTGCACCGCGTTACCGACGTAAGTAAAATCACGCGACTGTTCGCCGTCACCGAAAATTAACGGCTGACCATCGCTCATCAAGACGCTGATAAAGCGCGAAATCACGCCCGAATACTGCGAACTTGGGTCTTGACGCGGGCCGAAGATGTTAAAATAGCGCAAGCAGACCGTTTCCAACCCGTAAGCCCGCGCAAACACCTGACAATAGTACTCGCCCACTAGTTTCGCCGCCGCGTAAGGCGACAAAGGGTCGGCGCGCATCGTCTCTACTTTGGGCGAAACCGGCTGGTCGCCGTAAGCAGAACTTGACGCCGCGTAAACCACGCGCCGCACGCCACTCTGCCGCGCCTGTTCGAGCACGTTAAAAGTGCCGTTGACGCAAGCTTCATGCGTTTCGCGCGGATTGGCGACGGAACGCGGCACCGAAGGAATCGCGGCTTGATGATAAACCAACTCTACGCCTTCGAGAGCGCGTTTGAGGGCCGTCGCGTCATTGACGCTGGCCTGAATGAAGTCAACCTCGCCGCCTAAATCTGACAAATTCGCCAGATAGCCGGTGGAAAGGTCGTCTAAAACACGCACGCGCCCGCCCCGCGCCAATAATTCGGCGGCAATATGAGAACCGATAAAACCGGCCCCGCCAGTAACAAGTATTGTTCCAGTTAAGCTCATAATCAGAGAATCCAATAGAAATAGGTTAGGGGGAATTGGTTGTTCCGCCGACCACCTATAAACTATCTCATCTCCCGACGCCGGCGTAGGTAAAGCCTATTTCACGCATAGCCGTCGGTTGGTAGATATTACGCAGGTCGGCGATATTAGGGGAAGCCATCAAACCGTGTATGCGATTCATGTCAAGCGCGCGAAACTGGTTCCATTCAGTCATAAAAACCAGTACGTCCGCATTTTTGACCGCATCGTATTCGTCTGTGGCGTAAGTAACCTCTGCGGGTAAAACTTTAGTCGCTTCTTCGATAGCGACCGGATCAAACGCGCAGACTTTTGCCCCGCGCCTGACCATCTCTTCTATTATAGCAATAGATGGGGCTTCGCGCATATCATCAGTTTCAGGTTTGAACGATAAACCTAACACCGCGACCTTTTTTCCGGCCAAAGCGCCCACCAATTTCTCTATTTTGGGTATCATCGCCGCGCGTTGGCGTTCGTTTACGTCCACCACCGTCTGCACGATACGCGCCTCAGCCCCGTATTTCTCGGCCACCGAAATCAAAGCCCGCGTATCTTTGGGAAAACAGGAACCGCCGTAACCCGGCCCCGGGTGTAAAAAATAACGCCCGATGCGCCTATCCATGCCCATCCCTTTGGCTACATCATGCACGTCGCAACCGATTTCGTCGCAGAGGTTAGCGATTTCGTTGATGAAGGAAATCTTGGTGGCGAGAAAAGCGTTGGCCGCGTATTTGGAGAGTTCCGCCGCTTCGAGAGAAGTGATAACCACCGGCGTCTCAATCAAATAGAGCGGGCGGTACAAATCTTTCATAATAGCAACAGCGGCATCATCGCGGCTGCCGATAACCACGCGGTCGGGTCGCATAAAATCTTCAATAGCCGCGCCTTCGCGTAAAAACTCAGGGTTCGAGACGATGCCAAACGGATGAGGTTCAAGCTGGTGTTTTTTGATATGCGCGCGGAGGTGTTCGCCGGTGCCGACAGGAACGGTGGACTTGGTAACGATTACCTTGTAACCATTCATGTATTCGGCTACCGAACGCGCCGCGGCGTCAATATATTGCAAATCCGCCGAACCATCATCTTTGGGCGGCGTGCCAACCGCGAGAAAAATCACCAAGGCTTGTTCAGTCGCGGTTTTTATATCAGTAGTAAAATGTAACCGGCCCGCTTGGGTGTTTTTGCTGACGATTTTATCTAAACCGGGTTCATAAATCGGGATGATGCCCTGCAAAAGGCGGTTGATTTTCCCTTCATCAATATCAACACAAGTTACGTTGACGCCAAATTCGGCAAAACAGGCCCCAGTGACTAAACCGACATAGCCGGTGCCGATAACTGCAATGTGCATTAAAAAATACCCTTCCTAAGCTTAATGCGAATCAAAGGTTGAAACCGCAAAACCCTTGACCCGCGCCACGCGGAGCGCGTAACTGTCCTCTGTCAACTGTCACTTGTCCACTATTTTCGCTAAACCAGTGGACAAGTGACAGTTGACAAGGGATAGTGGCGTGTTTTCTGCCGGGCCGGTTGCCATTGGCAAGCGCGGCGGGCCGACGCATCCGGTTTGGCGGTTAAACTTCAACCCTTGATTCGTATGCTTAATAAACAACGATGGGGCAGATGCCCGCAAACGAAACTTTGGTTATACAATCACCCGCCCAAAAGAGCAAATACCCGCCTAAACAAAGCTTTGCGGGCCATGCACAAAGTACATGGCCCGCAAAGGCATAACCGATTAGCTATGCAGAATTTCTGCATAGACCGTACCAATTATGGCGTAACCACCGATTACTATTTGGTTGGGCTGACAACCGTGACCGTGCCGCCAAAATTAAGGTCGTTATTTTCGCTGCGTCCGGCGATGATAATGGCGGCAATCGCGCCGCCAGCCGCCAAGACTAACGCCGCCAAAGCGCCGCCGCCTAATTTGCGGTCATTATCGTCATCGGCTTTGGCCGCCGTTATTTTGCCGTTGGCGGTTACCGCTCCCGCGATGGCGTTGGCGTTCAGTTTGCCGGAAGACATATCAACGGTAAAGACATTGGCGCGACCGGTTTCGGCATTGACCGTGCCGTCTTTGGTGGCGATGCTCGCCGTAACGCCCGCCGGCGTCGAGACGCGCACTTGACCGGCTTCGAGTTGCCCGCTCAGATTGGTTTCCGAGAAGCTGATTTTGAGGGTTGTGCCGGGCAATACTTCAATGCGGCCCGCTTTGCCCAAATTGACCATTGCATTGGCGTCGGACGCCGTAACAATCATGCTATCTGTGAACACTGTCGTGCCGGAAGCGGCTTTTTGACCGTTGACGGTCACACCGCCAAAAGCGGACAACTCACCAGCCAAAGGCGCGGCATAACCAGGCGTGGCCAGGACAAACATCGAATAAACGCTTAAAATGGCAACTGCCAAAAAGCTCGCAAGCGACTTACGGCTCCACATTTTGCTAATCATTTAGCTTTCCTCCCGTAGTGAAAAAAAGATTTTGCAGCGCACCGCAAGGTAATTACTTGCAGGAGACGGATTTGCTGGGGCAGATCGTTCGTCTCGGCAAAATTGCCGCCCGCGCATAACGAAATTCATTAGAGCAATTTTTACTATGTGCCCTTTTGCTTAGGACTCTCAGACTTCAATTTTTTACACGATTCGCGGCCCGGTGTCAACAAGTAATTGCCAATTCGCGCCGCTTTCCGCAATTTGTCTGAATTTGTCGCGTTATTTCCGTTCCAGGAGATACGCGCTTTCGACCAACTTGCCGCCGTTACCTTCATCAACGGCAAATTTACGGCGGGATTTTACGCCTTTGCTGTTGACTGTATGGCTCCACAAGGCGGCACCCGCGTATTCGCCTTTTTTGTTGAGCGCGTAGAAATTAACGTCTATCTCCGCCAGCTTTGCCGGGTCGTTGCCATAACGCGCCGCAACTAATTTAAGCGCGTCCAGGCAAGCCTGTTCAGGCGCTTTGCCTTGTCGCATATATTCGACAATGGTGCGCCCGCCATTGATGTAGATGTTTTCCTCGCCGCGTCCGGTGGAACCCGCCGCGCCAGTGTCGTTGTCAACGTACAGGCCGCAGCCAATCAAGGGCGAATCCCCCACGCGGCCCGGTATTTTCCAGGCCAAACCGCTCGTCGTGGTGCACCCGCTGATGTCAAAATTCGTGTCCAGCGCGAGACAGTTTATCGTGCCCGTCGGCGGTTTGCGGGTTACTTCTTCGGCGCGGGCCAACAGAGCTTCCAAGATTTGCGGGTCGCCCTGCGCGATTTGTTGCGCCAGCGCGTAACTGGCGGCAGAGCGTTGGCGTTCCTGCGCGATTTTGCGCGCGCCGGCGGGCGAGGCGGGCGCGGGCGTATAAGGCGAAGGCCCCCATTTGTCCCTCTCCGAGTGGGTTTCCTTCCAGTAAAGCCACTTAACCCGCGTGGCGTCGGAGAGCAAGTCCACGTTTTCAAAGCCGTGCGCGGTGGCGAAATCACGCGCGCCCGCGCCAACAATGAGGATGTGGTCGGTGCGTTCCATCACCGTTTTGGCGACTTTTGACGGTTCACGCACGCCGCGCAAACTGGCGACGGCCCCGGCGCGACGAGTAGGGCCGTGCATGACCGAGGCGTCCAACTCCACATCGCCGCGTTCGTTGGGCAAACCGGCGTAACCCACCGAATCATCGTTCGGGTCGAGTTCCACGATATTAACGCCGGCAATCACGGCGTCCAGCGTGTCGGCCCCGCGCTTCATCTCCGCGACGGCTTTCGTCACCGCCGCCACGCCGTTCGCACTTGCCACCGACAGAGGCGGCACGGCTTTATGTTGCGGCGTATTGGCATTAACTGCGGCGGGCGCGTAAGTAGAAACAGCCGCCGCGCTCAAGCCCAGCGCGGTCTGCTGCAAAAATTTGCGGCGATTCTGTGTTTTGCTCATATTTCAATGTGGTCGGGAAAATCGGGAAACATAACGGAGCGCGCGAGTTTGCCTTTGGCGTCGTAAAAAGACATCTTGCCGTAAGGGTCACAACTCCAGACTTCTTGTGCGCCCTGGGCAAAATAGAGTTTGCGCTTAGTTTTAATCTCGTCCGTCGTATTACTCATGGAAAGCACCTCAACGCACACTTCCGGCGCAATATCAGCCTCAACCTTGCCTTTCAAGCGATGCCAGCGTTCCTGCGAAAGCCACGCCACATCCGCTACTTTTGTGCCTTTCGGCGTAGCAATAGCAAACCCTACCGGCGTTACTCCTTCAGGCCGTATATTACCCACCAAACAAACGATTTCGCCTTTACGAACGGAACAATTCAGCTTGACCGGATTCATAATTATTGCGCCGTATTGGTTTAGCTCAATTTTGAACGGCAAATCACGCAAACTAGGATGCTCGGTCACTTCCTGCCAATTCATAAGGTTTACTCCACTACTGCTCCCTAGCTTAATCCAACCGCCCACGCGACGCAACACAAAAGAGGCGCGTGACGAAAGCCACACGCCTCTAAGCCGGGAGCGCGGACAGCCTTGTCCGCATGAGCGCGAAAGCGCGAAAAACCGTAACGTGAGCGGCACCTTAGCAATCAGCCATGCTTATTTAACAGGAGCGTTATTTGCCTTCGCTCTTTGCGGATAAGGCTATCCGCGCTCCAGTCTTACTGCGCCCAACACCTTTCTCTTACCTGCTTAGTTCTACTTTGTCAGATTGAAACCAAAGAATGTTTTTAACCGCAGATTAACGCAGATGACGCGGATAAAGCAGATGAACAACTCTACAAAGCAAGAAAACATCTGCGTTTATCTGCGAAATCTGCGGCTAAACTTTAATCTGACAAAGTAGAATTAGCTGGTTACGTCGAACTAACCTTGATGGAGTAAGTTCCCGTTCCGGCTGTCGTATTGTAGTGCCGAATCTGGACCGCGTACTCACCCGGCGTGAGTTGCGACACGATGCGGGGATTTCGGTCAACCCCGCTATCGTCATCTTGTGCGATGAGAGTGCTGTTCGGGCCGAACAACTTCATAATAAGGTCGGTTGGCCCTTGCGTCTCGATGGTGTATCGTCCCGCCTTTCGCGCAGTGAATTTGTAGAGGTCTTCTTCGCCAGGCTGTCCGATATTTGCCTTTGTATCTCCTTCAAACACAGAGAGTTCAATCGGCGCAGCTATTGTTCCACCGCCTTGCCGTCCGGGATAAACCCTGGCGGCGAAGGCCATATCAACTTGCGAAAGCACATCGTTCGGGCCAGAGTGAAACCCATTCAGAGTCCACGATTGCGGGAAGCTATAAAGCATCACTGAAGCTGCGTCGAACTGACTCCCATTGAGTTGGGTCTGATCGTATTTATCGAACATATTGTGCTGAATGGTCGCTTGCGACCAATTGTTCGGCGGCCCGCTCAACGCTTGAATCACGGCTGGTTTGTTCCATTGAATGGGGTTAGCACTGGGATTCTGGTGTTCGTGAATCATGCCCAGCATATGGCCGAACTCGTGGAGCACGACGCCTTCGTCTTGCCAACCGAAGTTCATTGTAGGTTGGTTTGCGGGAATACCCAGGGCGTCAGTTCCTATGTACGACCAAGCCCCGTCGTCGTTGAAGGCGATACGGATTTGGGAGCTTGGCGAATCGTCAAAAACGAATGTCAGATTGGCCTGTTGAGTCCATTGTGGGGCGAACTGCTGGACAATTTGCTTTTGTTGAGCCGACCCGTTGAGGAAACGAATGTGTAGCTCCGTCCGGTTCGGCCATAGTTTGGCGATTTCAAACGCTGCTCGGGCCGGGCCGTCAGACAGTATCAGCATCTGACCGGAATGCGGGCGGTAAACTTCATTCGGCAGAATTCGGTCAAAGCATACTTTGTCAGTAATAGACATATTTTTTCTCCTATTTTAAGACTTGGGGAAACTTGCATGGGAACCTCGCCGAACCATTCGGCAAGGTGGAATCACCAGCGAACGGACGGTGCGCCGGCGGCTTGTGCTTTACTGATAGTGCTAAGAACTTGATACCGTCTTCAGTTGTAGGCCAAGAAGAAATATCAACAATTACCAGTTACTCAACTAAAGTGTGTCAAAGCGAACATTTGTTTTGACAAAAGCACCAAACGTCTGATTTAGAACGTCTTCAAATATGTATGTCAAAAAGGTGGGAGAAATTTCACTGAGATAAAAATATTTAAACTTTGCTATAGACTTCAAGAAAAAGAATTATCTGCGGAACACACGAAACACACGGAAAAAAGCAGCCAAGTTCTGTGTTTGCTTATTTCCGCGTTTTCTGCGCCTTCCGTAGATCTAAAATTCTTTTTCTTGAAAGATATATCTCATTGCTCAGGGAGATATTTACGGCTGCGTGCGGTGGTTCAAACGCGCGCTCACGGCCCCGCGTTACGAATTCTACGCCTATGAAGCCAGTACCAGTAGCCAGTAGTCAGTAGTCAGTAGAAGAAGAAGAACGAGGTTGCTACTGGCGAAGCGCGAAGGTCGCGTCATTAGCGCAGACCGAGGCGGCGGCGGTTCGCGCCTGGATTAGGCAACACGCCGCTACTGGCTACTCGGCGCGTTGCGCCGCTTGTGGTAAATTAGCGAACGCAAATGGGGTTATTTATGCCGGATTTCCAAACTGTAATCGCTTCGCCCGTTGCCGCTTACGATGAGGGCCTCAGGTTTTTCGCTGGACAAGGTATGATAAATAACACGCTCCGCCGCGTTACCGCAGATTTAGCCAAACACGGCATTGATTACACGGTCATCGGTGCGGTAGCCTTGAACCAACACGGCTACCGTCGTTTTACCGAAGACATTGACCTGCTGTTGACCAGAGAAGGCTTGAAAGTATTTGAAGAAAAGTTGGTTGAGGGCGTCAAAGGCCATGTTCAAGGAGTGCGCTGTTGTAGATTGCCCTACCGCGCCGCCACTCGCGGTAAACGCAAACGATTTCGCCGCATAGGAGGCGTTGCCCTCAATGTTTCAGTCGCCGGCGAATACCCCGGCGACGGTTTGCCCAAAGCGGTGCAATTCCCCGACCCAAAGGACGTGAGCGTAGAGATTGACGGCGTAAAAACCATCACGCTGGAAAAACTCATTGAGCTAAAACTGGCCTCCGGTATCAGTGCGCCGCACCGCCTCAAAGACCTGGCCGACGTGCTGGAACTAATCCGCGTGAAAGGTCTAAACGCAGACTTCGCCGCGTATTTAGACGAAAGCGTGCGCGCCAAGTATTTGGAATTAAACCGCGCCGCCGAAACTGCGTGCGAAGAGGATTTTTAGCGGCAAGGCAATAGAATATGCCACTTTACGAAGTTACCTCCGACAATCTGACAGAAATTGCCAGAACTACTTTTGACCAGGCGGGTTTGCGCGAAAGAACCGATTTGCAACGACTACTGAAGCGGCAGATTGAAGTTATTCTGCCCGATACTTTGGTGCTTGCCGAAGAATTTGGCGAATGGGAAGACTCAAAGCGCCGGATTGATTTGCTTGGCCTGGATAAAAACGCGAATCTCGTCGTCATTGAGCTAAAGCGCACCGACGACGGCGGGCATATGGAATTGCAAGCCATACGCTATGCGGCGATGGTTTCGACCATGACTTTTGATAAAGTTGTTGACATCTATTCGCGTCATTGGCAAAGCAGCAACGATGAGGCGCAAGCAGCGATTTTAGATTTTCTTGAATGGGACGATACAGACGCGGACTCGTTCGCGCAAGATGTGAAAATCGTTTTGGTTTCTGCCAATTTCTCCAAAGAATTGACAACGGCGGTAATGTGGCTCAATAAGCGCGACTTGGATATTCGCTGTATTCGCTTGGTTCCTTATCAGGACAATGGCCGCACTTTGATTGATGTGCAGCAAGTCATTCCATTACCCGAAGCGGCTGAGTATCAAATTAAAATCCGGGAAAAAGAGCAAAGGGAACGCAAGGAAAAAGCCGCAGACGGCCCGTTTCTTAAATTCTGGGAGGGTCTCTTGGCGTCAGGTGAAAATAGTACACCTCTTCATAGTAAAATGTCGCCATATGAACGCGGTTATATGGGTGCTGGTTCAGGAACCAAAGGATTGACTTTCTATTATGCTATTGCCAGACATAGTAACCGCGTAGAACTTTACATTGACCGAGGAAGTTCCGCTGATAACAAGCGAATTTTTGACGAACTATTTTCACAAAAAGTAGAAATTGAAAACGCCTTTAGTGAACCATTGTCATGGGAGAGGCGCGATACTGGGCGAGCATCCCGTGTTGCTTACATAATGACGCTTGGAGGCTACAAAGATGATGAAGCTATCTGGCCGGCGATACAAACGGCGATGATTAAGGCAATGGTGCGTTTCGAGAAAGCGCTTACACCGTTTATCGCCAAGTTAAAACCATAGTTCTATTTCGGCGGTAATAGCCGCCACTTATTTTGGAGTGATAATTTATGGAAACGAAACAAGCAAGCGAACGGATTTATAACTTTAGCGCGGGGCCGGCTATTTTGCCGGAGCCGGTGTTGTTGCAGGCGCAGCGTGATTTATTTGCGCTGCCGGGCGTGGGGATGTCGGTGATGGAATTGAGCCATCGCTCGAAGCCCTACGACAAGATTCACGAGAGCGCGTTGACGGGCCTTCGGAGC
>JAYVJN010000299.1:0-2563 GCA_043769325.1 Acidobacteriota bacterium | reverse complement strand
GCACGCTCAACGCCCAACGCCGCGTGCAGAAAATCGAAACGCGGGGCAATTCCTACCTCCGCGCCAACAACCAAAAGGGGCCGGCCAGCGAGGTCTGGGCCGTCAACTTTGACTTCTTTTTCAACGGCGAACAGAAAATGGAACGCGCTCTGGCGCAGCAAAACGTCCGCCTGGTCAACGGCCCCAGCGAAATGCGGGCCAGCGCAACCGAATGCTGGCTGGCTAATGAAAAACTGACCCGCGCCCTGGCCAAAAACGGCGTCCAAGTCACCAACGGCCCCAACCGTCTGCAAGCCGCCGAGGTGGAAAGCTGGTTTGACGGCGAGCAACGACTTGACCGTTCCGTTTCACGCGGCGGCGTCCAGATAAACAGCGACAACGGGCAACTCCAAGCCGCAGAAGTAGATAGCTTTTTTGACGACGAGCAGCGCATCGTCCGTTCGCTGGCGCGGGGCGGCGTCACGCTCCGCAGCCAGAAGTCCGAACTGCGTGCCAGCGATTTGGAAAGCTGGTTCGATAATGAGCAACGCCTGGCGCGTTCCATCGCCAAAAGCAAAGTCACGCTCACGAGTGGCAACGCGGAATCCGATGTTGCCGTAACCGGCGCAAACTACCTGGAAGCAGGTTTCGCGCCGCAGGGCCGCGACAGCGTTATCCGCGAGGCGCAACTCAAGGACGGGCGCGTTGTGGCGAATTTCACCACGCCCAAATCACGCGCCAACGACCCCCGCGCCGCCAATAAAAAACTCGTCGCTAACGCCATCAACCTCAAATGGCAGCCCAACGGACAGGATTTGTCCGGCGCGGAAGCCATCGGCAAGGCCGAACTCTACGTCGAACCCGTGCGCCAACAGCCCGACGCCGAGCGCAAAAAACTCTTCGCCGACCGTTTCGATTGCGACTTTTACGAGCGCGACAACCTGGCCCGCAATTTCGTGGCGACGGGCAACGCCGACGGCTACATTGAACCCTTGCAACCGACCAAAGACAAAGGTGTTAAGCATTTAACCTCGCGCAAAATGACCGCCGTTTTCCAGCGCGAGACGCAAGATGTTGACCGTTTCGACGCTGCCGGCGACGCCAAGTTTCAAGAATTAGAGCGCAACGGACGCGCCGAAAATATCAGTTACACGGCGACGGACGGCATGATGCGTCTGCGCGGCGGCGACCCGACGGTTTGGGATTCGCGGGCGCGTGTGAAGGGCGCGGAACTCGATTCTGATACCGTGAAGAGGGTTTCCTACGCTCGCGGCAAGACCTCCACAACCTATTACAGCCAGGAGCAGACCGGCGGCGCGGCCCCGTTTACGAAAACCAAAAGCCCTGTTTTTGCCACCGCCGAACGCTCCGAATTTCGCCACGATGAGGAAGTCGCCATTTACACCGGCGATGCGCGTCTCTGGCAAGACGACAATTTTGTGCGCGGCGAAAGCATCACGCTCCACAACAAAGTTAAGCGTCTGGACGCGCAGGGCAGCGTGCAGACCATGATTTACCAGGCGCGTAAGAAAAATGACCTGCCCACGCCGGCTTTCGCCACCGCCAGTTCGATGTGGTATCAGGACGCCGAACGCCAGATTCACTACGAGGGCAATGTGGACATACGGCAGAACACAGACCGCATAACTTCCGGTATTGCCGATATTTACCTCGCCAAAGAGAAAGACCGCAACGAAGTAGAACGCACCGTCGCGCAGCAAAACGTCGTCCTTACCCAACCCGGACGGCAAGGCACCGGCGATTGGGCGCAATATACCGCAACGGACGAAGTTGCTATACTGCGCGGCAACCCGGCCCGCGTGGTGGACGCCGAAAACGGCACCAATGAAGCCAGCCGCCTGACGCTCTACAACCGCGAAAACCGCGTTGTCGGGGATTCCCAACGCGGCACCGGCACGGGCGGCGCACAAACCTCTGGGCGCGTCCGCGCTACGCACAAAATCAAAGACAAACCTAACCAATAGCGTGAATCGTAAACCGTGAATCGTAAACCGAAAGTCTTGTCACGATTCACGGTTTACGATTTACGCTACTCTCTGTAATTGTTGCGGGCGGCGATGAAATCGTAGATTGGGATGGGCATAATCATTGCCAAACGCACGAGTGTGGCAAGTTGCCAGGGGAACGAGTAGGATTTCTGGCGGCGTTCAATGGCGCGGCGGATGCGGTTTGTGCCGTCTTCTAACTCCATGAGAAAAGGCATCTTGGCCTCGCGGCCCGAGGTGAGGGGCGTTTTAATAAAGCCCGGATGGATGATGGAAACGTCAACGCCCGTGCCTTTGGTGTCCAGACGGATGCTCTCAAAGAGCGTGGACAGACCGGCTTTGCTCGCGCAATACGCGCCCGATTTGGGCAAACCGCGATAGGCCGAGAGGCTGGAAATCGCCACCAGATGCCCGCTGCCCCGCGCCACCATCTGCGGCACAACGGCGGCAACTGCATTCGACGCGCCAATGAGATTGATGCGGAAGATATTGGCAACCGTTTCCGCCGGCAGCTTTTTGCCGTCTGTGATGTCGCCCGTGCCGGCATTGGCAATCATGGTGTCAATGTGGCCGCATTC
>JAYVJN010000298.1:0-5456 GCA_043769325.1 Acidobacteriota bacterium | reverse complement strand
CCGGCATAAAGGGCGCGGTTCTCCTCCAACCAAAGGCGCGTCAAACGCTCACGTTCCGACGGCGCAGCCCCGCCATTGACCGCCGCCTCAGCCTTCCCTCGCAATCCGGCCACAACTTGCCCCAACCGCTCCAAATCCTGTGGCGGCAACATTTTTACTTCGGTAACGATTCTCTCTAAATTGCCTTGCATCACAAAATTACCTCACAGCGCGGTGCGATTTTAATACACTACTTACTCATCGCTTCCATAAATGCGGTTTTAGGTATGCTTTAGTATAGATGGGCAAACTTTATGATCAGGGTCCCACCATAAAAGCGTTAAAGCAATGTCCTGACGGATTCCAAATACTCGTTCCTTTCCACTCAGATGGAGCGAAACGACCTCATCCACGTCATCAAGTTTTAGCTCTTCTAGCCGTGCCTTTGCTTCTTTTGATAAGTCCTCTATTGGGATTGTATGGTTTTGCTTTTTACTTACAACTAAAATCTCATTCCATGTGCGACTTTCAAAATTGGCAAGTTTCTCACAAATCTCTTTAAGTTTGTCCTTTGGGATTTCATGCCATCCAAAAGGGGCACACATTTCCAATAATGACACTCGCCAGGCAGGACGGAGACTGTGAAAGTTCGTTGAAAAGTCCGCTTTAGGAGTTTTTGTAGGAGCAGGTATTGTGCCGCCTCCATGTTTTACTTGCTTGTTACGTTTCCCCACTTTATAACCATTTACAAGCTGGAATAGTATTCTGCCATAGCAGCAAGCGAAATAACTCTGCTACCACGTTCGCCAAGGCGCAGACCTTTTCTGGCATTTAGCCAAGGAACTTCTTTGTGCGTCAGGTCACTTAATACTTGTGAAGGCTTATCTCCATAAAATTCAAGGACTTTTAGTATCGTCTCGCGCTGCAAGTCAGTAAGTGTTTCAGGCTTACCATGCCACTCGCTAACCTTAAATTTTCCTTGATGACGAGCATATAAAGCGGGAACAACGGGCCCGTTTGCCCAGGCTTGTATTTCCTCATTAAACAGAGGCTCCTCATCCCATACCAGAGACCAAGCTTGGCAATAGTAAACCAGTTTTTGAAACTTCATAGCGGTCATTTCGCCAAGTTGTTGCAAAATGAAAGCTCCTACCTCATGTACTGTGGCTCTTGAACTAGCCCCCTCATTAGACTTTTGACCAGAAAATCTAACCTCGCCAGGCTGTACTACCACATTACCCAACTGTGTTGAGTTTGGTATAGAGATATTCTCAATCTTCGGTGGAGAATTTAGTACAGGGATAACTTTTGGTGAAACTGATGAAACTGATAGATTAAGTTGTTCGTTTTTCATTGCCCACCCTCCGGTTTTCTATACACAGCCGTAAATTTGTCTATATTGTCTTGCATTGAATTTATTATTGCTTCCATCTGCTTAGGGCTAACTATAATTCGAGCAACACATTTACGCCGCACGGATTGTACTGCTTCTAATTCTTCCTTTGTTCCTGCTAAAGGAAATTGTGTTTGCATAAAAGAAAGAATAAACTCATTCTCTGTATGCAGAACAGACATAGAGTCAGAGTAAACAGCTTCTAAGTCATCTGGTAAGTAATTTTCTGCCTTAAAAGACACACTAAAGTCATTTTTCTCAGCCACTCCCTCATCTTCATAGTGAGCGACAGCTTCTTCTTTTTTTGTAGCTTTACGAGTTTTCATCATAACAATTTCCCTAATAAAAAAACCGGCTCTTTGGGAATGGCTGTGCAAACGGACTGTGCTTCAAGCCCTCGACACCTATTTTCAACAACTTAGCTCGCCACAAAGTGGATTTTCGGCTACTTGCACAGCCATTCCCAAAGAGCCAAAAAACCTCTTACGGTCCTCGCGTTGCATTCATGCAACACGAGGGCAATTGTACCATACCTGGTGGTAAATTTCCAGATACCATTAATGCGTATTAACAGATTCCGCCACACGGTTTCGGGTGGCGATAAAGCTTTCGTGCCAGAGTTCAAACATGAGGAGCGTCCAGAGTTGTTTGCGGTGGTTGGCCTGGCCGCGTTGGTGTTGGTCGAGCAATTTTTGGACGTAAGCGGCGTTGAAGAGGCCGTGTTTTTGGAGGCGTTCGGGGGCCAATAAATCGCGGGTTAAGGGGCGTAATTTGCCTTTGAGCCAGTCGGCGACGGGGACGCCGAAGCCTTTTTTGGGGCGTTTGACGACGAAGGGCGGCAACATGGGCGCGGCGGCTTGTTTGAGGATGTGTTTGGTGGTGGCCCCGCGGAGTTTGTAGGCGATGGGCAACGACGCGGCAAATTCCGCCACACGCGGGTCGAGGAAGGGGGCGCGCACTTCCAGCGAGACCGCCATGCTTGCGCGGTCAACTTTGGTCAGGATGTCTTCGGCCATATACAGCCGCACGTCGAGCGATTGCATTTGCTCAACCACGTCCGTCGCGTCGGTTTCTTCGCGCAACAGGCGGCGGGCTTCGGCGTAGATGTCGCCGTCGGTGGCGCGTAAAACGTCGGGCGTCAACAATTGCGCGTGTTCGTCGGCGCGGAACGAACCAAACCAGGTGTGATGGCGCGTTACGTCGTCCATCGCGGCAGAGGCGACGAAACGCCGCGCTTTATAGTCAAACGAAATGTTGGAAGTGCTGACGGGCAAGAGATTTACCAGAGGTTCAACCAGGCCGCGCCGTAAAAATCGCGGAACTTTTTTATAGCGTTCGGCCCAACGGTGGCCGGGGTACATATCGTAGCCGGCGAAGAGTTCGTCGCCGCCGTCGCCGCCCAGGGCGACAGTGACGTGCTTGCGCGTAAACCTTGAGAGCAAGTAGGTTGGCACGAGTGAGGCGTCCGAAAAAGGTTCGTCCATCCACGCGCCGATGTCGCCGATTAAGTCGGCGGCCAGGTCAACGCTGAGGCGTTCCTCGTGGTGGTCGGTGCCGAGATGGTCGGCCACGCCGCGCGCATAGACGGATTCGTCAAACGACGGTTCGGCGAACGAAATCGAAAAGGTCTTGACGATTTCCGTAGAAGCTTTACACGCCAAAGCCGTGATAATCGAAGAATCCACGCCGCCCGACAGCAAGATGCCAAGCGGCACATCCGAAACCAGCCGCATCCGCACCGAATCGGCCAGTAGTTCGCGCAGGTGTTCCGTCGCGTCTGCAAACGTAGGCGTCTTGTCCGGTTTCTTGTAACTCAAACGCCAGTATTGCTTTACGTCTATCTTGCCGTCTTCGAGTGTCAATAAATGCGCGGCGGGCAGTTTGTTGATGCCCTGGTAAATCGAGAGCGGCGCGGGGACATAATCGAAGGAAAGATAACGGCGCAAGGCGTCCAGGTTTAGCTCAGGATTAACGGCGGGATGCGTTAGTAAAACCTTTGGTTCAGAGGCGAAAATCAGCGTGTTGTCGAAAATACCCCAATATAAAGGCTTTTCGCCGAAGCGGTCACGCGCAATCAGCAAGCGGCGTTTGCGGAAATCCCACAAAGCGAAAGCGAACATCCCGTTGATGTGGTTGACCATCGCGTCGCCATATTCTTCGTAGAGATGCGGCAGGATTTCGGTGTCGGAAGCCGAATTGAAACGATGCCCGCGTTTTTGCAAATCGGCGCGAACTTCGCGGTAGTTGTAGAGTTCGCCATTGAGCACAACCGCCACGCTGCGATCTTCGTTCCAGACGGGTTGCTCGCCGCTAACCAGGTCAATAATCGCCAGCCGCCGCATCCCCAAAGCCACGCCCGTTTCGGTCAACAGCCCTTCGGAATCAGGGCCGCGATGAATCATCGCCTCGCACATCCCGTGCAAGCGTTCACGCGCGCCCACAGGCGGCGGCGTTCGTGAGTCTAAATTTGCCCAGCCGGTGATGCCACACATATTAGGATGAAACGACGGAATTTAACACGGAGACACAAAGGCACAGAGTTAGGCTTTTTTGCTCTGTGTCTCCGTGTCTCTGTGCCTCTGTGTTAAATTCTTCTGTTCGACAAATCATTTACTATGAGTGTCGGCCCGTCAACGGCAATTCAACGCGGGCCGGAAAATCGGGAAATAGCACGGAGCAAGTGAGCGGCCCTTGCGCGTTGTAAAAGGTCACATAACCGTACTCGTTACAAAACCAGACTTCCTGCGCGCCTTTCTCGAAGTAGAGTTTTTTCTTAGTGTTCATTTCGCGTCTGGTGTTGCCCATCGAAACAACTTCCACACACACTTCCGGCGCGGTAGAGGCGTCGGTCTCATTTTGCATCATCTCCGCCCATGCTAAAGAAGCCCAGGCAACATCGGCGGCTTTTGTGCCTTTTCGCGTTTTGATGGCGCACTCTACCAGCGTAATTCCGTCGCGGCGCATATTCCCCATCAGGCGGCTTATTTCGCTTTGGTACATTGAATGACCGATTTTAACCGGATTCATAATTATTGCTCCGTACTCGTTGAGTTCAATTTTGAACGGCAAATCGCGCAAAACCGGATTTGCGACTACTTCGGCCCATTCCATAATTTTCACCTCTCCCGATTCCATTGTGCCATTCGTCGGGAGTTGAGACAATCGGCGGCGTGCGGTATAGTGTCGTCTGCCAAAAGGCTTGGAGAGATAGCATAATTGGCTAATGCAGTAGTCTTGAAAACTACCGCCCGTGAGGGCTTGCAGGTTCGAGTCCTGTTCTCTCCGTTAATTTTCCCGCTAAATTCTTGTCTTATAACGCATTTTCGGTTGCGCGAAACGCCTGATTGCGGTTAGTCTAAGGGCTGAGTGAGGCTTCATTCAGTCAACGATTAAACCATGCGTTCCGAGCGTTCTATAACCAATAACAGATCTGCCATAGCTGACAAACGGGCGGCGATTTTACGCGCTGCGATAGAGGTGTTTGCCCGCAACGGCTATTTCAATGCGAAAGTGGCCGACATTGCGCGCGCCGCCGGCGTTGCGGATGGCACGGTTTACCTCTATTTTAAGAGCAAGGAAGAGATTCTCCATTCGATTTTCGACCAGACGATGAGCGAGGCTGTCAAAGCCGGACGTGAGCGCGTGGCAAATTTGACTGACCCGCGTGAAAAATTACGCGCCATCGCCAGCACTCACCTGGAATTATTGGGGCGTGACCGCGACCTGGCTATTGTGGTGCAGGTGGAATTGCGCGGCTCAACCAAGTTTATGGAAGAATTTTCTGCCGCCGGCGTGAGCGATTATTTGCAGGACATCCGCGCCGTCATCGAAGAGGGGCAGACGGCGGGGGTTTTTCGCCTTGAGCTTAACCCGACTATCGCCGCCAAGATATTTTACGGCGCGTTGGACGAAATGGCGACCAACTGGATTCTCTCGCCGCGCCGTTACGATTTAGTGCCGCAAGCCGACCAAGTTCTGGACATCTTTTTTCACGGAGTAAACGCCAAATGACCCCCGAAATGACACACGCCGCGCCGCCTGTGCGTGTCCCTTCGTCGCCGGACGAACCGAAAACGCTGGTCGA
>JAYVJN010000297.1:0-3245 GCA_043769325.1 Acidobacteriota bacterium | reverse complement strand
ATTACGCCGCCGTAACCCTGTTCGTCGCTTTCAGCGACGGGGCGCGTGGCGGCGGCGGACGTAGGGTTGCGCTGCGCTCACCCTACGCTATATTGTTAGTCGCCGTTGGCGACAAAACCATTCGCTGAGTAAGGTGAGTTATAAAGTGATTATGAACAGTATTATCAATGCTCTATGTCAAGCGGGCCGTAAGCCTCTCCGCCTCTTTTTATTCTTTTCTTTGTTAGTCTCGCTGGCCGCCATTTTCGCGCTGACCAGGCCGATGACAATCGTCCGGGCCGATAACAGCTATTTTTCACTCAGTCCCGGCACGCCCTTCGCGCAAAACTGGTCTAATCCCGATTTGCTTACCGCCGACGACAATTGGAGCGGCGTGCCTTCGATTAACGGTTATCGCGGCGACGACGCCGTCGCCGGCACAGCCGTTGACCCGCAGACCATCGTGGCCGATTTGTCGGCGGTGCTTGACGTTACCGCCAACCAGACCGCGCCGGATACGTTTACCGCCGGCGGCGTCGCCGAATTTGCCATCGCCAATCCGGTAGTCGCGTTTCAAGGCTCCGGCACGGCGGATTTTCCCAACCTGGACTTCCGTTTGAACACCGGCGGCTGTGTCGCGCCCAACAACGTCAGGGTGCAATACAATCTGCGCGATATTGACGGTTCGGCAGACAACACCGTGCAACCCGTCGCTTTGCAGTACCGCGTGGGCGGCACGGGCAACTACACCAATATCCCTGCGGGGTTTGTGGCCGATGCCACAACCGGCCCCAGCCTGGCTACTCTGGTCACGCCCGTCAGCGCGTTTCTACCGGCAGACGCCCTGGGCCAGGCGCAGGTGCATATTCGCGTGATGACCTCCAATGCGGCTAGTACTGACGAGTTGGTGGGCGTTGACGACATCAACCTCCAGTGCGTTGCGGACAGCACGCCAACTCCGTCGCCGACGCCAACCGGCAGCCCGACCCCTACTCCTACTGCGACAGCCACCCCGACCCCGACAGCAACGGCAACGCCGACACCCACTGGCAGTCCAACCCCCACGCCACCGGGTTTTAATGTGCATCTCACGATGGGCAACCCTTCCGACGCGGTGACCAATGTGGCACAGGAAAATAACTACCTCATGCTGAAGCCGCAATATGTGCTGTCATACAACCGCCGTTTGGCTGAACCCAACTGGGTTAGCTGGCATCTTGATAACTCCTGGTTAGGCAGTGCGCCGCGCCAGGATGACTACCGCCCCGACCCGGCTTTGCCCGCCGGTTGGTATCAGGTACAGGACAACGACTATTCCAACATCGTCAACCCGCCCAACTATTCCAACACGCGCGGCCACAACTGCCCCTCCGCTGACCGCACGAGTTCAGTGCCCGATAACTCTGCCGTGTTCCTGATGACCAATTTTCTGCCCCAATCGGCGCAGAACAACAACGCCACCTGGAACAATATGGAGATTGCGCTCCGCAACATTGCCACAAGCGGCAACGAACTCTACATCATCATGGGCGGTTCGGGCAGCATCGGCACGATTCCCGCCACCTGCACGCCGCCGGGCCGTTGCATCAACATCCCCGACAAGATTTGGAAAGTGGCGATTGTTCTGCCTTCCGGCGATAACGATGTCAGCCGCGTTACAGCCGCGACCCGTGCCATCGCGGTTATCACGCCGAATAATCAATCGGCGGTTTCCGATTGGACACAATACAGGGTGAGCGTGGACGAGGTGGAGGAACTGACGGGCTACGATTTCTTCTCCAATGTTCCGGCGGAGATTCAGAACGTCATCGAAAGCCGCGTGGACGGCGTAGTTCCGACTTCGACCATCAAATTCAATAGCGCGACGGTTTCAGTCAACGAAGGGGCCGCCAATCAGGTTGGTTCCAGCGTGGCCTCTTTAACCGTAAACCGCGCCGGCACCAGTTTAGCCACACCCGCTTCGGTTGAATATGCCCTCCGTGATGTAACCGCAACGCAAACGCGCGATTACACCATCGGCTCCGGCGTAATTAACTTTGCGGCGGGCGAAACTACTAAAACGGTTGATGTAATCATTACCGACGACAACTATGTCGAAGGCGGTGAAACACTCAGGGTCGAGCTGAGTAATGTGAAAGGTTCCGCTTTTGACTTGCCCAATCATGCCGTTGTTACCATCACGGACAACGACACAATTGCGCCCACAATCAATTCGATTAACATCAATCGCTTCTTTGCGCGACAGAATTACCACGACTTCCTGGGTCGCGTGCCGGATGCGGGCGGCATAGATTTCTGGACGGGTGAATTAGACGCGCAATGCGGAACCGACCCGGCCTGTAATGCGCGTCGCGTGGGCGTGTCAAACGCTTTTTTCTTCGAGTTAGAGTATCAACAGACCGGGGCTTACACTTACCGCCTTTACCGCGCCGCCTTTGGCAACACACAGCCCTTTGCCAACTCAATGGGCGATATGGACTCCAACCCGTATTGCGCTGCTAACCCCAACAATTGCCAACTTATACGCGCCGCGCACGTCCCTTCTTACGAGAAGTTCGCCGCTGACCGTGCGCGCCTCAACGCCAGCCAACTGACTACGTCGCAACTCGCTCTAGCTACCGCGTTTGCCCAACGTAATGAGTTTAGAGGGCGTTACCCATTGACTATGACGGCAGAGCAGTATGTTGACGCCTTGCTCTCGACGATTCAGTCTGCGAGCAACGCGAACCTGACCAGCCAGAGGGCCGCCCTAATTTCGCTCTACAACGGGGCCGGCAACAGCACCGCCGGACGCGGCACGGTCTTGTATCGTCTGGCTGAGGACAATTTAGTGATGAATCCCATCAACAACCGCCTGTTCATTGACGCGGAATACAACCGCGCTTTTGTGACGACGCAATATTTTGGCTACTTACGGCGCGACGCGGATTTGCCAGGGTTAAACTTCTGGCTTTCAGTAGTGAACCAATTCCCTTTGCGTTCGCCAACCGGCCAGAACGGGATGGTCTGCGCGTTTATTACTTCGGCGGAATACCAATTGCGCTTTAGCAGTGTAATAACCCGCTCTAACACGCTCTGCAACTGACGGCCATAAACGATGCGCCACCTAAGAAGAACCGGTGCGGGCAAGCAAGCAAATTGTTTGCCCGCACCGGTTCTTCTTTTATTAGACATTATTTGCAATAACGGCAGTGCATATCTGAGCCGCTATAAATTGCCACTAGCTTCAGCTAGTGGGAGGCACAAATCAACAGAAGACAGGCTTT
>JAYVJN010000296.1:0-4870 GCA_043769325.1 Acidobacteriota bacterium | reverse complement strand
TACCAAAAAAAATAGACACAGAATAAACGCTTGCCTCTGTTTGTTCACGGTTCACGGTTTACGATTTACCACTTATGGATATTCTCATTACACTGGTTTTGCTGGCGATTGCCGGCGCGGGTTTGTGGGTGGCTTTTGGCTTACTCAAACGCACGGTAAAGATGGCTCTCCGTTTGGCGATTGCCGGGGCCGTAATTTTACTGGTGTTGGCCGGCTTTGCCTGGTGGAATTTTAGCGGCGGCGGCGCGCCTAAGAGCAAACCCGCCGCGACCCGACCGGCCCGTTAGACCCGTCATGCCTGACCTCAAAGCCAACGCAGACGCTCCGGCCAGCCTCTGGCAGCGTTATCGCCGTTTGCCGCGCAATGTCGTGGCGTTGGGGTTGGTCAGCCTTCTCAACGATGCTTCAAGCGAACTGATTTACCCGTTTCTGCCGCTCTTTCTGAGTCTCACTTTAGGCGCGTCGCCCGCCATTGTCGGCATTATCGAAGGCGGGGCCGAATCGCTGTCGAGTCTGCTCAAGCTCTGGGCCGGTCATTTCAGCGACCGCGTGGGCAAACGTAAATCCTTGTTGGTGTTGGGTTACGGGTTGGCAAATGTGGCGCGCCCGTTCATTGGCTTCGCCGGCAGTTGGACGCAGGTTCTGGCGATAAGATTAACTGACCGTTTGGGCAAAGGCATTCGCGGCGCGCCTCGTGACGCCATGATTGCGGATTCTGCCAACCCTGCGCAACGCGGCCTGGCCTTTGGCTTTCACCGCGCCATGGATCACACGGGCGCGGTCATCGGGCCGCTTTTGGGTTACGGCCTGGTCTGGCTTTTAGCTGAAAACCGCAACCTGCTGACCGCCGCCGATTACAAACTGCTTTTTCTCATTGCGGCAGTTCCGGCGTTGGCTGCGATTTTCGTGGTGCTGTTTATGGTGCGCGAAGCGGACGCGCCACATCCGGCGGACGCGCCACGCAAAGCCCCGCCCAAATTCTCATTGGCGGGTTTTGACGGTAACTTCAAGTTTTTTCTGCTACTTGTCGCGCTCTTTACGCTCTCCAATTCGTCCGACGCCTTCCTGATTTTACGCGCGCAACAGACGGGCATCCCGCTTTCGCAAATCCCGCTTTTGTGGGCCGCGCTGCATTTAGTCAAAGTTTTGAGTTCGCTTTTGGGCGGTGATTTATCTGACAGATTGGGGCGCAAAGCCTTGATTGTCTCGGGTTGGCTCTTATACGCGGCGGTTTACCTGGGCTTTGCCTTCGTCAACTCGGCGCAGGGCGCGTGGACGCTGTTTTTAGTTTATGGCCTCTACTTTGGCCTCTGCGAAGGCGCGGAGAAGGCTCTCGTCGCCGATTTGGTGAAACCGGAACTGCGTGGCACGGCGTTTGGTTTGTATAACTTAGCGTTTGGCATAACCGTCTTGCCCGCTTCCTTGCTGACCGGCCTGGTCTGGAACTGGCGTGGGCCCCGCGCCGCGTTTATCCTTTGCGCTTGTTTGGGAACGCTGGCGGCGATGTTGTTGCTAGGCGTGAAAACAAAGACTGAGGCTGGCGCGGCAACGGCGATAGGAAACGGATAAGCCGTTGAAAGTTGAGTGACTTAGGGGCGTGTAAAAAATAACTCGTACTAGTGGAGCTATTTGGAAGTACCACCCCCTAATACCAAAGAAGAGAATGGCGTACCAATGCGGAAGCCCGCATTTAGTCAAGGACGCAGCATGAGACGCCCTTACTTCGTGCGGGCTTCCGCATTGGTGGCTATATTTTTCTCGTTATGTGTGGGGTGTCCAACTTCCAAATAGCTCCACTAGTTCCCCTCCTGTTTTAGGAGGGGTGTCCGCAGGACGGGGTGGTCAACTGCCAGCAAATATAAGAATTCAACCACCCCCCAGCCCCTCCTTTGGAAGGAGGCGAGTTTGTTATCACTTATTATTTACACCTTCCTTACTATGCCGGCGCGGTTTCAATCTCACGAACCCGCAAGGCTAGTCTTTTGTGTTTGACCCGCAGGGTAATTACGTCGTCGGCCAAAACCTCCAGCTTTTCCTCTAACAAATCAAAGCGGCCTTCAAGTTTTTCAAAGCCTTCGCGCATTTCTAGGCGGGTTTCGGCGATTTCTTGCAGGGCGCGTTCCCAAATCGGCTTCGTCTCGTATTTACGCGCATCAGCTTTTTCTTCTAAAGTCGTCAAACGCGCATTGATGGTATCCAGCCGCGCAAGGATTTGTTGCAAGGCGCTGTCGGGTAACTGTTTGGTGGGGTCTTCGTTCATATTTCACTTCTGCAAGAGATTATGCGCCCGACAACGATTTTATTCAAGTGTTTTCGGCGTGTGTTTGGCGCGGCAGTTCGATAGCAAAGGTAGTGCCTGCGCCGATAGTTGAGCAGACGGTGGCTTCGCCTTCGTGGGCGCGGGCGAGGTGTTTGACGATGGCGAGGCCGAGTCCTGTGCCGCCCATTTCACGAGAGCGGGCGAGGTCAACGCGGTAGAAGCGTTCAAAGAGGCGCGGCAGGTGTTCGGGCGCGATGCCTTCGCCGGTGTCGTTGACGCGGATGCGGTCGCGCGTGCCGTTGGGCGCGTAAGTGACGGTGACTGCGCCGCCGGCGCGGTTAAATTTGACCGCATTATCAATCAGGTTAGTGAGCATCTGTTCCAGGCGGCGCGAGTCGGCATAGATTTGCGCGTCGGGCGCGATTTCGTGGCCTAGTTTGACGTTTCGTTCGGCGGCGCGGACGGTCAGCGCGGCGAAGATATGTTCGACTAAAGGCGCGAGGCTGACACTTCTGGTTTCCAGATTGATTTTGCCGGCTTCGATGGCGGAAAGTTCGAGGATGTCTTCCATTAGCAAGCGCATTCTTTCGGCGTTGCGGCGGATGATGGCGAGAAAGCGTTGATTATTGGCGGCGTCTGCCAAACCGCCGTCTTCCAGGGTTTCGACAAAGGCGAGAATCGAGGTTAAAGGCGTGCGGAGTTCGTGCGATACATTGGAGAGGAACTCCTGCCGCACTTTTTCTAAACGCTCCAACTTGGTGATGTCGAAAAAGACGCCCACCGCGCCCTGTTGCGGCGTGTTGCGGCGAAACCGCAATGGCGTCACGCGCACGGCAAAGATGCGTTTTTCTGTGCCTTGCGTTAGCTCAATAGTAGCTTCGGCGCGTTCGCCGTTAGCCAGAGCGAGATGGAAAACGTCCTGTAAAGGCGTGACGGCGGCCAGTTCGGGCAAGCGGCGGTGGGTCATGGCCTCTTCGGTTTGTCCGAATAGGGCGCGGGCCGCGTGGTTTGAGGCGATAACGCGCAGGTTGCGGTCAACCGCCAGCATCACCTCGCGCATACTCTCCATCATCGTTTCGAGCAAGGCGTTGGAGGCGGTGATTTCGCCCAAACGCATATCACCTGACGGCTGCGGAGGCGGCGTAGAAGTTTCCTGGACAGCCACACGGGGCGCGAAAAGATAGCCCAGCGCAAAAGCGACCACGCCGACGCCCAACCCGACTGCCGCGCCAAGCGGTTGCCACTGAGCCATTACCACCAGCCCAATCAGCGTCGCGCCGCCCAGAATTGCCGCTAGTATTAAACGATTCACAAGAACCTAAAGTAGGGGCAGACCTATGTGTCTGCCCCCGCGTCATGTCGTCGGACGGGGCAGACACATAGGTCTGCCCCTGCGTCATGCCGCCGGACGGGGCAGACACATAGGTCTGCCCCTACTTTTCCTGGCAGCCACGGAAACGATAACCGACGCCGATAACGGTTTCGATGGCGTCGTCGCAAGGGCCGAGTTTTTGCCGCAAGCGGCGAATATGCACGTCTAACGTGCGCGTGTCGCCGTAGTAATCGTAACCCCAAACGTCGTCCAAGAGTTGCTGGCGCGTAGCGACGCGGCCCGCGCGTTTTGCCAGCGTCGCCAGCAGGTCAAACTCTTTGCGCGTCAATCTTGTGTTTTGCCCTTCGCAAACAACGCGCATAGCGGAGAAATCAATCTGCAAACGGTCATCCTCGTAACGCTTAACGGTGGTTTCATCAACGCGCCGCAGCACGGCCCGCACCCGCGCCATCACTTCGCGTGTAGAAAAGGGTTTGGTGACGTAATCATCCGCGCCGATTTCCAGCCCCGCGACGCGCTCGGATTCCGACGCTTTGGCCGTGAGCATGATAATGGGCGTGCGGCGTGTGGCCGGTTCGCGGCGTAGGCGGCGGCACAAATCCGCGCCGCTCAAGCCGGGCAGCATCAAATCTAAAAGTATGAGCGCGGGCGGGTTGCGCGTATCCAAAGCCGCCGTCAGGCCCGCTTCGCCCGTTTCCGCCCAACGCACCTTCCAGCCTTCGCGCTCCAGGTTGTAACGCAGACTTTCGGCAATATCGGGTTCATCTTCAACGATAAGTATCAATCCAGACATAAGCGAGTAATGAATAATGGATAATGGTTAGTGGATAATGAAAACTTTTACACCGCGCAAACTTTAGCATACAGCAAAGCCAATGCTTAGGTTAAATACAAGTTGTTACAGGAATCTGAACCGCAGCTAAATTTTTACGCCGATGGCCGGCGTAAGCCGGTAGCCGACATTGACCATTGTTTCAATATTGACGCCGTAGGCTTGCAGTTTGCGGCGCAAACGGTAGATGTGAACGTGGAGACTTTCGGGATTATAAGGCGTGTCGCCCCACACTTCGCGCCAGAGTTCGGCAGATGGAACGCGCGGCACGGAGGCTTCAACCTCAACGGCTTCGCGCACCGTCTTTTTGAAGCCGCTGGCCGTAGCCCTTACACAGAGCCTTTGTCTAGTGTTCAGTCAAGGTTGCATTGACGGGTCAGTACCACCTGCGGTAGCGGGTGGGTTGCCGCCATTACCCACCCGCTACCGCAGGTGGTACTGACTT
>JAYVJN010000295.1:0-14154 GCA_043769325.1 Acidobacteriota bacterium | reverse complement strand
CATATTCGCCGCGTATTTGCACTTGCAAGACTTCGGGATTGCCGACGTGCTCAAAGAAGGTCTTGATTTCGTGGCCTTCCTTCTCAAACTTAGCGTAGTTGCCCGGATAGGCTAACTTATGCAGACTGCTGCCTTTAACCGCTTGCGGCTCGTCATGTTCCGTAACCGGAAAGACCTCTAAGGCTTCTTCGCCGGCGACGTACAGGTAACGGCCCATGAAGTTGACGTAGTTTGTGCCTTGCAGATAAGTCTGCGCCAGCCAAGCGTTATTGTCATTGTTTTCCGCGAGGTGGCAATCTTCGCAGTCTTTGGTTTCTTTGGCGCGGACGGTGTGCGGGACGTGCGTGTTAAATGCTTGTCCGGCAAAGCCTTCCGCCGAAATAGTTTGCTGTTGCGAGTAAATCCACTCGCGGTTTTGGTTCTGCGAACTGACGATAACCGCCGAACGCGAGGCAACAGGCGAGATTTTCGCGTTGAAGCCATCGGGCCGGTGGCTGGCCGCTGTGCCGTCGCGTCCGAGCATGAAAACGTCGTCGCGTATCACTTGATAATTATAGGTCGTGTAGTTGCGCGAATTGCCTGCTTCCGGCCCTTCAAAGTGGCGGTTCGGCATCTTGCGGTTGGCCGACATCGAAAGATGGCAACCGAAACACGAAGTCATCCACGAAGAGTGGCAGGTGAAACAGGAGACTTTGCTGTCGGCGTGGGCCAGTTTGTTTTCGTCGCCGCCCGGCACATCGCCCCATTCAAGCGGGTCGTCCGGCTTGTTGGGGTTAATCCGCATCGTCTTGGCGTAGCGCGATTTCCAGTTGTAGTCGCGGTTGCCTTCGGTCACGGTGTCAACGGTCTGCTTGACGCGCCACCAGACGCCCGGTTCGACATACGAGTTTTGGATAATGTCGCCGGGTTGCAGCGTCACGGTCTTGCCGGTAAACGGGTCTTTTTTGCTGGTAATTTTGGCGATGCGGGTCGGCCCGTTGCCGCCGGATAATTTCGCTGTTCCCGCCGCGCGGCCCTCGAAAATTGTGGTGTTGTCGGAGCCTTTCAGCTTGGTCATGTCGCGGCCTTTGTCGCTACTGGCTTCGCTGGCCGGCCCGCCGGTGTAGAGGTCGGCGCGTTTAGTCGTCGTGCCGTGACAGTCGGCGCAAGTGATTTCCACCGCCGCGCGCGGTTCGTTGTAGAGGTTGCCGTTGCCGTGCGAGTCTTGCGCGAAGTGGCAATCAACGCAGTGCATCCCTTTTTCCAGATGGATGTCTTTCAAATGGACGGGTTTGTTTTTGTCCGGCCCGTCGGATTTGAGGTCGTAAAGGTCTTTATCGCGGAAGTTGATGGATTCGTACATCGCCGCGCCGTTGATTTGGCTTTCGGGGATGATTTTGTCGTCAACGTCGGTGAAATTGCCGCGCCGGTCGCGTTTGAAGATGGCGCGGAACATCCAGCCGTGACCGTGAAAATCGGCAAACTGGGTGCGCTCCATCTTTTCGTTAAACTCTTTAGAACCCGTCTGGCCGATAAATTTATAGCCTTCGTCGCCATCGGGCGTCTTGCTGTTAGGCCCGGAGAGGCTTGACCACTTACCGCGAAAAGACGACGCTTCAGGGTTACGCAAGGATTTCGCCTGCATCTCGTCTTGCGACGGGTCATGCTGCGTCTTGGGGTACATCTTGTCGCCGTCGGTTTCGTTGTCCCACCAGATGAAGCCCGTGTAGGTCGTCTCCATGTTGTTGCCGGGGTGCATATGGCAAACCATACATTGCGACGTGGGCATCCGTTGGGTGAATTGATGGCGGATGGGGTGGCCCGATTCTTTGCTCAAATCGCGGGCGCTGGCCGGATTATTGGCGGTCTCGAAATTGGAGTTTTTCGCCAGGTTTTCGCCAGCTTGACCGTCATGGCCGTATTTGGCGTAAAACGTGCTGGAATTGATTTCGCTCTTGTCGTTCGCGTAGATAACGTGGCACGCGGTGCAGCCCGATGAACGATAGTCGCCAGGGAAATCGTTGGTGCCGAGAAAGTTCATCGTCGGGTCAACCAGGCGCGTTTTTTGTAAGCCCAGGAACACCGGATCGGTGCGTTGTTGCGTGCCGAAACCGCGCGCGCTCAAGCCTTTATCGGGTTTGCCAGGGTCTTCGTCTTTGTCGGGGTTGCCCACTTCGAGCCGACGTTTGCCGCCGCGTTCAAAGACGCGCAGCGTGTTGCCGGGTTGGGAAATTTCCCAGCGCGGCAGCGGGTCTATGTAAGGCAAAATGCCTTTGGCCCACATATTATAGACATTGGGTTCGTAGATTTTCGTGCCGGGAATATCCGTGCGCGGGATTTGCAAAACGCGCTCCGGCGCACCGTTCGCGCTGTAACTTTCGCCTAAATTCGAGTCTTTCAACGGGTTCATGCCGTTGTTGTAAGTCGCGGCCCCCCAGAGCATGGAACCGGTGCGCATCAGGCTGTTGTGGTTGGCGTGCGTTTCCAGTTTGTGGCAAGCGGAACAGGTTTGGTCGGCCACGCGCATATCGCCCGGATTGACGAAACGGACGAACTCATAGCTTTCGTTGACCAAAAGCGCGTTGCTGCCTTCGGGGTTCGCGCTGCTGGTGGTGTCCTGCTTTTTGTAGCGTTCCCACATATCGGGGTAACGCGGCTTGACGTGCGCTTCTTTTTTCTCGTTGGTGTTTGGGTTGCCGCCGTGACAATAAGTGCAGGACAAACCGAAGGCGTCTTTGCCGACTTCGTCCAACTTGCCGCTCTCTTCGGGTTTGGTGCCGCGTTTGCGGTGCATCGGCTCAATGTTGCCGTGACACGCGATACAGCCTTCAACCTTAGCCGCCGAAGCGTCCTGCGCAACAGTGGACGGCACAGTTGTTGCAGGGGTCGTGGCGTGGGCCGGTATGCCGGGGTGCGCCTCCGTTGCCGGCGCAACCTGGGTTGGCACTGGGTTAGTAACCGTCGCGTCAACCGCCGGCGTGTCGTTGCCTTGCGCGCCGGAACGCACCAGGCTTGACGAAATGACCAGGGTCACTACGGCCAATATGCAAAGACTGCAAACTATTAACTTGATGCGCTCGGTTTTGCTCTGCCAGTTCATATAACACAAGGGGTTGGGGGTTGGGGTCTGGGGGTTGGAAAAACGGTTTTACCCATTCCTTTGCCTCCGGCCCCTACCTCCTTAAAAAATAAATTTCACTTGCCCAAAGAGCGAGTATAAAGGTTTCGTGGCGTTGATGATGGAATTATCCGCGTTGCAAAAATCGGGCAAGTTAGGCGGACAGTTGTTAGTCGCGTCACGGTAGATGTCGCGGAAGCCTTTGCCGGTTTGCAACAACGACGCGCCAAACGTGAATTGCAGGTTATTGATTAGCAACGGACGGTAAACCACGCCGACGCTATAATCAAAACCGATGTCATGGCGAATACGCGGCTGGAACAGGATATATTCCAAGGGTTCGGTGCGATGGAAACGCAGATAGTTGACGTTGAAGATTGCCTTAATCCGCTGCGTTACGTCCGCATCTATGCCCGCGTTATAGATAAAGATTCCCGGATTGACGAAGTTGGCCTGGCCTTGTGATTTGCTGCTCCGCAAAGAAGGAATAATGCTATTGCCTTGCACTAAACCGAGACCGGTTTGCGTCAGACGTATGCCCTGGCGATTCCAGAAAGAGAATTGCCCGCCGACAAAGTTGGGGTCGTCAAAGATGGCGTCAAAACCTGTGGCCTTATTATCCGCCGGATTTTTGTCGCCTTGCGACCAGAAAATCGAGAGTTTGTAGCGCAGGTAATCCTTATCAATGGAAGCTTCCGCCGCCGCCATATTCGCCTTTACATCAACCCGTTTGCCGGCAATGAAATTGTCTGTTTCGTAACCGAAAGCGTGGTAATAAGAGCCTGTCAGATTGAGCCGCCCAATGTGGCCGTCGGTGTTGAAACCCAAGTAGCCGACCTTGATTTTGTTGGGGCGCACGCTGCCGGCGAAGGCCGGACGCACTAAAAAGCCGTTGCGGTCATATTCGGTGCTGCTGCGGTCGTCGTTGTAATGAAAGCTGAAAAGACAGGTAAAGCCTTTTTCCAGACAGTCTTGACGGAAAAGGTTGGCGATGTAGATGTTTTGGCGGCGTTTGTCAAAACGATTCAACCCGCTATTGCTGTCCTTTTCGAGTTGCGAGAAGAAAGCCGCGTTGAACTGATAGCGGTTGTTGTCAAACCCGCCGAAAGTGCGGAAGCCCAAATTGTTGTCCGAGAAAATAAACCCGCGAAAATCCGAGACAAAGGGCTGAATGCCGGCGCGCACGGAGACGAAATCGTAGTTGGCGTTAGTGTCTAATAATTTGACTTCGCCAAAGGCTTCTTCCAGCGAGAATTGCGTGTCGCGGCGATTGGTGCCGCGACGCGGGTCAATGTTAATGACGCCGTTTTCGCGGGCGTTCACATAATTCGGCAAGCTAAAAGTGGGGGAGATTTTTACCGCCCAATCACGCGGCTTAAAGGTTGAATCGCCATGAAACAGTTCAAACGTGGCCTGGAAAATCTGGTTGTAAGCGAGCAGTTCCGGCTGGCCGAAAAACTCCGCGTTGCCGGGCCGCGCGCTGGAAACATCCGAAGGCTTGGGCGTGCGGTTTTGCTCAATCACCGAATTGCTCACGCCGGAAAAGATAAAGAAAGTCTTTTGCCCGATGATAGGGTAATCGCCCTTGAGGACGTTTTGGTCGTAAGGGTTGTACCAACTGACTTTACGGCGAAACTGTATATCGCGGCCCTGCGCGCCCTTGTCGCCATAGCGGTCATATTCGGGAAAAGCCACACGCCAACGGTCACGGATTTCCTTGCGGTCAACAATCGTCTGCGGGGCCGAATCCACGCTCGGGTCGCCGGTTGCGCCCGTCGGCTGCGGATTGCCGTTGAGTTTGGGGTCGGGTTCGCCGGACAAATTGCCGGACGATTGCTCAACGGGGATATTGATGGTCGTGGCCTTGCCGCCTTCGACAATCACATTGTCTTGCATCCGGCGGTTTTTGTCGTCGTCCGCTTTGGGAAATTCAGCCGCGTAAGCCTTTTCGGGCCGCACGGCGTCCGGGTCGGTGCCGTCGCCGGGAAAATGCGCGACGTAAGGAAATACGACGCTGACGCGATACGCGCCGGCTTTGACCTTGAGCGCGAAAGCCCCGCCGTCTTTGGACTTAGCACGATAAGTTTTGGACGTGACTTGGTTTGTCGCAACAACCGTCACACCGGCCACGCCGGCACCGGTTTTATCCTTAACCGCGCCGGAAATCGTCCCGTCCTGGCCCCAAACTGCGGCCACACACATCAGCGACAGGCCCACAAAAAGGCTGGCTCGCTGCCACAACGTAATTTTTTTCTGATAGGAAGGCATAACCAAACCTTGGTTGTCTAGGTTGATTCTTGTTGCCGCAAAGAAAACCCGCGGCAGCGGCCAAAAATTTGGCTCGCCAAAAGAATTCTGCACCAATCTCAAGTAGAACGAACTTGGTTGAAACTTTGTAACACAAGGGCGAAAAGCTGGCAACATCTATTTTCAGAAGTTCCCCCGCGCCGCCTTTGCGTTCACAGGAATTGCGCTGGTATCAGCAAAATAGTTACGCGGCGCAAGTGGATTTGGATTGCGCCGGCATAAAAAGTGTGGCAGGTTAATTTCGTTTGCGGATGGCTAAAATGAACACTTTGACTCAGCGCCGGCGTCCTTTGACCGGCCCATCCATCGCTAAATTGTGGCTGTGCTTGTGGCTATCGCTCGGCTTTGTGTCCGTTGCGCAAGCGCAAACCGCCGCGACAGAGCGCACCCGCGCCCTCGCGCGTGAGGTGCAAACCGCTTCTTATCCTGAACTTAGCGGCGTAAACATTGACCTTAAAGAGTTTCGCAGCGACAGCGATTATTTTCAGTCGCGTTTCAATTTCGGACGCTTCTTTACGGGCCGCAAGATGCGTTATGTTATCTACGTCAACCCTTTGGTTTACGAACGCGGCTGCCCCGAAGCGGCCCTCCGCGCCATCATCGCCCATGAACTGGCGCACGTTTTGTACTATCGCCGCCGCAACCGCTTGCAACTATTCGGTTTGGCGCGGCTGGCCGGCAAAGATTTCACCGCCCGTTTCGAGCGCGGCGCGGATTTAGAGGCCCTCACGCGCGGCTATGGCACGGGGCTAAAAGAGTATCGCCTCTGGCTTTACCGCAACATTCCGCCGCGCAAACTGCCGGAAAAACGGCGCAACTATTTCTCGCCCGAAGAAATTGACGCGCTCATATCTGGGGCCGCAGGCATCTTGCCTGCAAACGCGCCATAGGCGCATAATTTGTGTGCTTTCTTAAAATTAAACGAAACCAGGCGGCTTACAGCTAAGTTCGTTCTACATTTAACGCAATTTTCGCGCTAACGCGCTCATTGCAGGCAAGATGCCTGCGCTCCCAGGCCGCGCCAATTTCATCTTGATTATGTATTGCTTCAATAGAAAACTTATCGTGTTGGCAGTCTTGCTAACCATTGCCTTGCCGCTTTACGCGCAAAAAGCCGCGCCGTCGGGCCTCGACGAAAACCGCCTGGCGCAGATGGACGCGGTTATCGCGCAAGCCATTGAGCGCAAAGAATTGCCGGGCGCGGTGGTCGTCGTCGGACACAAGGGGAAAATCGTCTGGCGCAAGGCTTACGGGGCGCGGGCCACGCAACCGCAGCGCGAGGCCATGACGCCGGACACGATTTTCGACGTTGCCAGCCTGACCAAAGTTGTCGCCACTACGACGAGCCTCATGCTCTTGGTCGAACGCGGGCAACTGCGCCTCAACGACCCCGTTTCGCGCTACTTGCCGGAACTCAAAGGCGAAGGGCGCGACACAATGACCGTCGAGCATTTGCTGATTCATCTGAGCGGCTACGCGCCCGATTTCGATTTGCGCGAAAAGTGGACGGGCTACGACGAGGCGATGAAACGGCTGGCGCGTGAACCTCTGCGCTCGGTGCCCGGTACGCGCTTTGTTTACAGCGACATCGGGATAATTGCGGCGGGCGAAATCGTGCGCCGCGTGAGCGGGGATTCACTCAGCCAATTCGCCCGCCACAACATTTATGAGCCTTTGGACATGAAAGACACAGGCTTTAATCCGGCGGCCAATTTGCGCCCGCGCATCGCGCCCACCGAGAAAAAACGCGCCCAAGCCGCTTATCTCGGTGGCGACGGACAAGCCGACCAAGGCGACGAATGGCTGCGCGGCGAAGTCCACGACCCGACCTCTTTTCGTATGGCGGGCGTCGCCGGCCACGCGGGTTTGTTCTCCACCGCCGACAATTTGGCGCGTTACTGCCGCATGATTCTGGGCGGCGGCCAGGTGGACGGCGTGCGCTTATTGAGTCCCGCGACGGTGAACGAAATGACGCGCCCTCGCGCCATCAACGCGGAAGGCGCGGCGCGCGGCCTCGGATGGGATATGGACACCTCGTTTTCCAACAATCGCGGCGACCTTTTCCCACGCGGCAGCTTTGGACACACAGGCTTTACCGGCACATCTTTGTGGCTTGACCCGGCCTCGGAGACGTTTATCGTTTTCCTGAGCAACCGCGTCCACCCCGACGGCACTGGCGACGTGGGCCGTCTGCGCGGCGTTATCGCCAACCTCGTCACGTCCGCGATTACCGACACGCCGCCCGACAAATGGCGTGAACAGGCCGTGCGCTTCAACGCCGAAACCGCCCTCAGCGCGTTGCGTTTTAAGGACGCGCCCGCCGTCGCTCCCAACGCGGAAATATCTGACGCAGTTGTGCTTAACGGCGTTGACGTGCTGGAAAAGAATGGTTTCAAGGAGCTACAAGGCTTGCGCGTCGGACTCGTCACCAACCACACGGGCCGCAACCGCGCCGGACGCCAGACGATTGACGTGCTCGCCAACGCGCCCGGCGTCAAATTGACCGCGCTTTTCTCGCCCGAACACGGCATTCGCGGACTGCTCGACGAAAATGTTTCCGACTCCAAAGACGAACAGACGGGCCTACCGGTTTATTCGCTCTACGGCGCGACACGCCGCCCAAAACCTGAGCAACTGCAAGACTTAGATGCCATTGTCTTTGACATTCAAGACATCGGCGCGCGCTTTTACACCTATATTTCCACGCTCGGCAACGTCATGGAAGAAGCCGCCAAGCTGAAAAAGCCGGTCTTTATTTTAGATCGCCCGAACCCGATAAACGGCGTGGACATCGAAGGCCCCGTCGCGGACGCCGACAAATTATCGTTCATCGCTTACCACACAATTCCCGTGCGGCACGGCATGACCGTCGGCGAATTGGCCTTGCTCTTTAACGAACAACGCAAAATCGGCGCGGATGTGCGCGTCGTCAAAGCCGAAAACTGGCGGCGCGGAATGTGGTTTGATAACAACAACTTAACCTGGGTTAACCCTTCACCGAATATGCGCAGCCTCACCCAAGCAACGCTTTATCCGGGCATTGGTTTGCTGGAAACCACCAATCTGAGCGTCGGGCGCGGCACGGACACGCCTTTCGAGGTCATCGGCGCGCCCTGGTTGGACGGGCAATTGTTAGCCAAAGAATTGAACTCGCGCAAACTCGCCGGCGCGCGTTTCGTGCCCGTGCGCTACACGCCGAAGGCTTCTGTGTTCAAAGACCAGGAATGCGGCGGCGTCAACCTCATCATCACCAACCGCGCCCAATTCCGCCCCGTGCGCGTGGGGCTGGAAATCGCCGTGACGTTGCGGCGTTTGTATCCCGAAACCTGGAAAGTTGACGATTATTTGCGCTTATTAGTCAACGCCGACACGCTGGCCCGTCTCAAACGCGGCGACGCCAGCGAAGACATCATGCGTTCCTGGGCCGCCGGACTGGAAGAATTTCGCGCGGCGCGGGCGCGGGTTTTACTGTACAAATAAGGCCGTGCCGGCGGTATGATAGAAATATGAGTTTCAAATGTGCAGAATGTGATGAAATCCACGAAGGCTTGCCGGACATTGCGGCGGGCAAGCCGGATTATTGGTTTACTGTGCCGGAAGATGAGCGGGAGCAACGCACCGTCTTGACCGACGACACCTGTGTCATTGACAACGAGGATTTTTTCATACGCGGCGTGCTGGAAATCCCCGTTCACGATTACCCGCACCGTTTCGGTTTCGGCGTCTGGGTGTCGCAAAGGCGCGATAACTTTTACACTTACCTGGCGAATTTCGACACCGACGAAATCGGGCCTTTTTTCGGTTGGCTGTCCACCAAAATCCATTACTACCAAGACGATACTCTCACGCTCAAGACGATGGCGCACTTTCGCGGCGACAGCCAACGGCCCGCCATCGAATTGGAGGCCACCAACCATCCGCTGGCCGTCGCCCAACGCGAAGGCATCACGCTGGCGCAAGCCTGGGACATCGTGCATTTTTACATGAGAGGCGGGCCGCAAAATGCTGCATCTGAAACAGTTCATTAAACTGGCGGGGGCATTAGCCCTGTGCGCGGCGACGGTTTTTCCACAGGCTGTGGATTTATCGGCCCTGGCCATTGTCGAACGCGCCACGCAAGAGGCCGGCGGCGAGAATTGGGCGCGTCCCAAGACCTTGCAACTCAAGGGCCAAGCCACCTTTTACGCGCAGGGCCACGCCGATAAGAAACTTGTCGTCAACAATTACCGTATGTGGCGCATCTTCCCTGTGGAAAACCAGGCGGCGCACACGGCCAACGGCAAGGTGCGTTTCGACGCCTTTATGCCCGATGGCAAGTTGTTCTTTCAAATCGCCTTTGACGGCCAAAAAAGCTACGCCCAATTTGGCCCCGCAGCCGAAGGCGAACGCGAAGCCGCCAAGTGGGAAAACGCTTTCGGTTTCGGCATTCTGCGCTTTGCCCGCGACCCGGCGTTTACGTTAATTCGTCTCGCCGACGACCAAATCGAGGGTCATCTGTGTTACTTCGTGCGCGTGGTTGACCCCAAACAGAACGTCACCGATTTCGGCATTGACCAAAAGGATTTCGCCATCCGTTCCGTCGCCTTCAAAACCCCGCGTGGCTTTCACCAACGCATCTATTCCAACTTCAAATGGCACAAAAATCCGCGCTTTCGCCAACCGACCCGTGTCCGCCTCTACTACGACGGCGCGAAATGGACGGACATCAACTGGCGAGAGTTCCACGTCAACGCGCCGATTGCCGATGATGTTTTTGTCCTACGATGAATGTGCTATCATCGCGCCGGAGCGTTTAAGAACATGGGTTTACGAAAAATAGCGACTTATATCAGCGTTGAAGATTATCTGACCGGCGAGAAAGACAGCCCGGTCAAGCACGAATATGTGGACGGCTATATTTATGCGATGGCCGGCGCAAGCAAACGGCATAACCGTATTGCCATCAACCTTACCAGGCGTTTAGACGAACATTTGGAAGGCCAATCCTGCGAAGTGTTCATCGGAGACATGAAAGTCTATGTATCCCCGACAATATATTATTACCCTGACGTTGTCGTCGCCTGTGACCCGCCCGACGGCGATGAATACACCAGTCACCAACCTATTTTAATAATCGAAGTTCTTTCGGCTTCAACGGCTAAAACAGACCGCCGCGAAAAGTTACGCAACTATCGCAACTTGCCAGGCTTGCTGGAATACGTCATGGTCGCGCAAGACCGTGTGCGGATTGAAACCTGGCGGCGGCGCGAAGGCGACGAATGGGAAATTGAGTTTCTCACGCGGCTGGATGACACACTGGAACTGGAATCCGTCGGCCTGTCCGTCAGTGTGGCGCAAGTCTATCGCAACGTGCGGCTGGACGAGGTTTTGGGGCCGGAAGAACCGGAAGAATCGTTGCCGTAAATCCTGTTGTTACGACAAATTAAAAGGGCCGCCCCGTTTTCGGAGCGGCCCTTTTTGTTATGCGCTTGGCGGCGCGGTTAGAATTGGAGTTTCAGCGCGAATTGGATAACGCGGCCTGATTCTCCGGTTTGGATGATGGTTTGCGTGGAAGGCGGCCCGACGGTGGAACAGCAGGCTTGCCCGAAGACGTTGGAACGAAAACTCGGCGAACCGACGGTGGCATCGCGCGGGTTGTCAAAGTTGGGGTGGTTCAGCACGTTAAAGAATTCGGCGCGGAACTGTAGTTTGACCGTTTCAAAGAGCGGCACGAACTTGGTAACGCCGATGTCTAGGTTATAGTAACCTCTGGCGACAAAGATGTTGCGGCCCGCGCCGCTTTGCCCTGGTTCGGGAATGGCAAAAGAGTTGGCGTTCTGGAAATAGACCGGGCCGACGACGGCAGAGGACAAACTCGGCTGCAACGAAGCGCGAGTGTCTTCCAACAAGGCGGCGCGGGATTCGTGCGCGGCGTTGGCGGTGCGGACGCCGCTACGGACGCTGAACGGTTCACCGGAAAACGTGGTAAAGATGCCGTTGAGGTTCCAGCCGTTGACGATGCGGTCAGCCCAACCGGGGTTGGAGAGGAATTTGCGGCCTTTGCCAAAGGGTAGTTCATATGTGGCAGCGGTTGTGAAAAGGTGCGTGCGGTCAAAATCGGAACGCCCGCGTTCGTCACGGAAGTTGAAGCCGTCCGTCGGCGTGCGTGAGTTGGTGGTCGAAAGACCGCCGCCCGAAGCTGCGCCAATCGGGTCAACCGATTGATTATCAATGGATTTGCCCCAAGTATAGGCCATGTTCAAGCCCAGCCCGCTGGCAAACCGGCGACGGAGGGTAAGCTGCAAGGCGTGATAGTTGGAGTCGCCCAGGTTGTCAATATAGGTGATGGCAGAAAACTGTTGGTTGGGACGCAATTTGAATCCGAGAACCGTATTTTCCAGCCGTTCCGCAAAAGTGCCGGCGGCGTTCAGGTCAAGGTCGCCGCGCACATTCGCGCTATTGACAAAAGTGTCCGCCGCCGTTTGTGTTAGGCCGGACGAGACGAGTTGGGCAATCAAAGGGATTTGTGAGCCCGCAATCGGATTGACGCAAGGGCCGGTAGAGCTGGGCCTGGTGCCGACGCCGTTGGGGTTGCAGTTGTTGCGAAAATTCTGCCGCAACTGTAAGAACGAACCTAGAATCGGGCCGGAGCCAATCTGGTTAATGTTGTAGGAATTAAACAACCGCGTGCCGCGCCGTCCGATGTAAGCCGCTTGCATGGCAAACCCGCCGGGCAGTTCGCGCTGGAAGCTCAAGCTCCACTGATGCACCGTCGGAATTTTCATATTCGGCGCAAAGACCGTGAGCGTTGGCGAGTTGCTGTTTAGTTGTAATGTTGCCCTTAAACCATCCAACGGTTTACCCGTGGGAGCCGCCAGTTGCCTTTGGAAACCGCTCAAAGTGGCGTTAGGCGTCGTTACCGGCGAACAACCCGCCGTGATAGCGGTAAAGGGGAAACTAGAGGAACAACTGGTTATTAAACCCGGTACACGGCCCGCTGCTGCGGTTATCTGGAAGGACGAAATCGTATCAAAAGCCATCCGATAGCCAACGCGGAAAACGCTCCGGCGGCCTGCGCCAAGAAAGGCCTGGCCCAATTCGCTGGTGGCGTTGGGCGACCAAGCCAGCCCGACGCTAGGCCCGATGGCGATGTAATTTTTGCGCTCATACCAGCCGTCGGCCTTCACGAAAGTTACCGCCCCCGGAGCGCCGACAACCGGCGTGGCCGGGCCTGGCGTTTGTGTAATCGGAGAGCCGGGAACATATGTCTGACCGCCGGAAGTATAACCTGGCGGGTTGATTTCCGCGCGCACGCCATAATTGAGCGTGAGGTTGGGGCGCATTTGCCATTCATCCTGCGCGAAGAAATTGTATTGGTTAAGGTTATGTTTTTCAGCAAACAGTGTCACCTTGTCGCCCGTCAGGAAGGGCGAATAACCATTGGTGTTCAGATTGCCTATGAAAAGTTGCGTAATGTTGGCCGCCCGCCCCAGCAGGTTGTTGATAGTGGAAGAAAGGTTAACTTGGTCATTAGCTGTGTTGATACCTGGGGGAGTCAAAAACTGCCCGGCTGTCGGTGTGCCGGCGAAGCTAACGGGCCGCGTAGTCGCGCTAAAATTGATAATTGGCGTCAAATTCACGCCGCCGGGTTGACCACGCAGGTCAACATGGCGATAGAAGCGGAAGTTGAAACCAACCTTTATGTTGTGGTTGCCGCTGACAAAGCTGAGGTTGTCCAGAATCTGTGGCGTGGTGATAACGCGCTGCGTGCGCGGCGTCAAATTGAAAGGCTCGCTGATAAGGTTGAAATCCACCGGCAAAGTGTTGGGGAATTGCGGGTCGGATTCGCCCTGCGTGAACAAGAAGTTGAAACGGGCGTAACCAACCGTCAGTTCATTCACCACGCGCGATGAAATCACGCGGCGGTAACTAATAGCCAGATTCGAGGTGCGGCGAAAGACTTCGCCCAATGGCGGAAAGTCGCCGGGGAAAAGCTGCGGACGCCCGTTGAGCGGGTCGCCTTTCAGCGTGTTGTAGTCGGAGAACAAATAACGGGCAAACGCGCTGTTGTTTTCGTTAAAGTTGTGGTCAACACGCGCCGTATAAGCCGGGCCTCTGACCTGCGTGGGTGGATTCCAGAGATACCCGCCGGTGTTGAGTCCGTCGCCCGCAACTTGGAAGTTGTTCGGCGTAGGAATTCGGCCAAGATAGCTCTGCGCCGCCGTATCAAGCGCATATGGCGTTCCCGCCGGGCCGCTATTCAAAATATTATAAGAGGCCACGCAGCCCGTCGTAACCGCGCCGCCGCAGAGCGGAACTTCAGGCCGGAGCGCGCCGGTAGCGGAATTGACCAAGAGCGGCGAGTTTCGGGATACAACCGTGCCATCACTCAAAGTCACGCTGCCTATGAGGTAGCGGAAATTACCGACTCTGGCTTGCGCTGTATAAGCAACCGGAATACCAAAAGACTGGTCAATCGGCTGCGTGAAGTTGATGTCGTTGAATTGGAAACTGCCGAAAAAGAAGGTTTTTTTCTTGATAATCGGGCCGCCGATTTCAAAACCGTATTGGTCGAGTTTGATTTCGCGCTTGGGCTGCTTTTGCGCGTTGGCGTAAAACTCGGCGGAGTTGAAACGGTCATCACGGATGAAGTAAAAGCCCGAACCGTGAAAATTATTGGTGCCGCTGCGCGTGCCGACGGAAATGGCCGCGCCACTGTTACGGCCCTGTTCGGCGGTGGCGTTATTGGTGGTGACTTTGTATTCCTGCAC
>JAYVJN010000294.1:0-6126 GCA_043769325.1 Acidobacteriota bacterium | reverse complement strand
GACGATGGGGTGGACGCGGTCTGCGCTGCCGCGGCGGCGGCCTTCGGTTTTGTCTTTATCCACCCCTTTGAGGATGGGAACGGGCGTATTCATCGCTTTCTGGTGCATCACGTTTTGGCCCGGGCCGGTTATACACCGGCGGGGATGTTGTTCCCGGTATCGGCGGCAATGTTGCGCGACAGCCTGGGATATGAGAGGGCCTTGCGGAGTTTTTCAGGGCCGCGCTTGCCCTTGCTGGATTATTGGTTTGACGCTCAGGGGTATCTGAAAGTGAGAGGTGAGACAGCGCATTTGTATCGTTATTGGGATGCTACTGAGTGCGCCGAGTATCTGTACCGTTGCGTGGCGGATACGTTAAAAGTTGATATTAAAGAAGAGTTGAGATTTTTGCAGGAGTTTGACGCGGCGTTAGCGGCTGTGAGCAGAGTGGTTGATATGCCGCCGCGCCGCGCGACATTGCTGGTCAAACTTTTGCGGCAAAATGAAGGGCGTTTGTCACAAACCAAAAGGGGCCAGTTTTTAGAGTTGAGCGATGAAGAAGTGGCGGCTCTGGAAAACGCAGTAGCGGCTAGCGGCCCGCCGTTTCGGGCATAGAATCGCCCTTTTGCGCCAATTTGGTTTGCTCTTTGCCGGCCTGACAAGTATAACGGATTTTGCGAGCCACACCCGACCACAGTAATCTTATGAGTTCAACCTTGCCGCCACAAAGCCTGGCTGAATCGCGGGAACATCTCTATCAACACCTGGTTGAAGCCCGCCCTGACGCTCTCTCGGTGGCACGTCCGGCGGTGGCGGCCTATCCGACGAATGCGGATATATTGTTACTCACGGTCCTGGCTGCGCTCCATGACCAATTGCCGAATCAAGCGCAGCTTTACCTGAACCGCTTCCTGAAACGCTTTGTGCCTTCCGGTGGGGAAGAGAAACTATTACAGGCCATTATTTACGCGCAGCAAAATAAATGGCCGCTGGCTCTCCGCAGTTTCAACCGAATGGAACCGGACGAGGTGCGCCACGTCGCCCGACATCTACCTGCGGGCGATTCTTTCGTGTCTTGGATCAATGACTGGCTGCGCCAACTTCAGCGGCACGAGCGTCAGCAACTGGTTTCCCGACTGAAGGTATCGCCTAAGAACTCGCCGCCTAAACCAGCCTCGCGCAAGAGTGCGCCAACAACCCCCGCGCCGACGCCGATTACCACAGAAACTTTACCACCGCTACCGCGTTACGATTTTCCGGTTTCGCTCTCGCTCTCCTGGCCGGATGAAATACCGCCGGGCCTGACGGCTCCCGACCTTGACCTGGAAGTTTTTCGCCTCGTCCACGAGTTGACGCAACTTAGCTTGTTGCAAGGTTTTGACGAACTGCTCTGCTTGCCGACACTACGGGGTGTGGAGCCGTTCTGGTATCAAATCGAGGCCGTCCGCAAAGTGTTGAAACAGTTTCGCGGGCGCGTCTTGCTGGCGGATGAAGTGGGGCTGGGCAAAACCATTGAAGCGGGCATGGCTTTGAAAGAATATATGCTGCGCGGTTTAGTGGAGCGCGTCTTGATTCTCACGCCGGCACCACTGGTGGGGCAATGGCAGGAAGAACTGGCGACCAAATTCGACCTCGAATGCGCTACCACTTACGATAATCTTCTGCGCCAGGACGCACCGGCTTTTTGGGCTCAGACCCGTGTTATCGCTTCCCTGGCAATGGCCCGGCGACCCGAACACCAAGCCCTTTTAGCCGCGCAACGCTATGATCTGATTATCGTTGATGAAGCCCACCACTTGAAAAACCGGGCCACCGCGAGTTGGAAACTGGTTAATTCGCTCAAGCACAAGTTTCTTCTGCTGCTTTCGGCCACGCCCGTGCAGAACAGCCTCGTCGAATTGTACAACCTGTTGACGCTGCTCAAACCGGGTATCTTCAAGACCGAAAAGGATTTTCGCGCCAGCTACATGAAGCGCAACCAACCCCGCGTTCCGGCCAACCGCGAAAAGATGCGCGACTTGATGCGCGATGTAATGATTCGCAACACACGCTCGTTAGTGGATGTGCACCTGCCACCGCGCCATGCCATCACGCAAAAACTCACGCCGCAACCGGCTGAAGCCGAGTGTTACAAAGAGTTGACGCGCTTGGTGCAAGCCTATCACGCGGACGCCCCTGCCACGCAACGTTTGGCCTTGCGCCATCTGTTATCCGCCGCCGGTTCCACTTCGCGCACTGCCTCTGCCGCGTTGGAGCGATTTCTTAAAAGCCGCCGCGGTTCAGCAGAATGGCAAAAACTGGTGGCCCGTTACCTGACACCTGAGTTGACGGCTAAAGAACAAGCGTTAATGGAACTGTTGGCGCGCAACCCCGACGAGAAGAAACTGGTCTTTGTGCAGCACCGCGACACCCTGCATCACTTGGCGCAACTGGCCCGCGAGGCGCGGATTCCCTTCGCGCTCTTTGAAGGCGCGCTCTCCGGCCCGGAGAAAGACCGCATGGTGCGGCGTTTCCAAGACGATGTGCCGCTCTTGCTGTCAACCGAATCGGGAGGCGAAGGACGCAACCTGCAATTCTGTAACACGCTGATAAATTTTGACTTGCCCTGGAATCCAATGGCACTGGAACAACGCATTGGGCGCATTCATCGCATCGGGCAGGAACGCGAAGTCTTTATCTTCAACCTGGTCACGAAGGGCACGATAGAGGAGCAAATCCTGCTTTTGCTCGATGAAAAAATCAATATGTTCGAGTTGGTGGTGGGCGAAATCGGGGCTATCTTGGGTGAAATGAGCGAAGAAGAGGACTTTGCCGAAACAGTCTTCCGCGCCTGGGTAGAGACGACGGAAACCACGCGCGCCCAAGCATTTGCGGAAATCGGCGTCAAACTGTTGAGCGCCAAGAACGAATACAGCGCGACGAAAGCCCTGGACGACGAACTATTTGGCGAGGATTTCGTCGCCGCTTAGAAATTCACAGGAGGCAGGTGCCGGGGGGTTAGCCAGCGGGATAGCTCCAACCCCTCTTAAAGCATATGACAGACTTAGACGAACTCAGTACACTACTTAAAAAGCGGCTGCCGGTTACGACTTACGAAAAGACGGCGCGTTATGTGGGCAAATTTTACGATTGCGAAGTGCGCGGCAGATTGCTCAAGGGCCTGGTCGTGGGGAATCATGGCGAGTATCGCGTCTCTTACGAAGTGACCGAGGGAGGCTACGCTAATGAGGCTTGTAGTTGCTATATCGGTAAGCGCGGTTGTCATCACACCGACGCCTTGGCCCACACTTTTTTGCAAGACCCGGCGCGGTTTCGCGTGATAGTGAAGCTTGAGCGCAGTTCGATGAAGCGACTGGAAGATGTCGCGGCCTATCTGGAGGGCGTGACGCTGGAAGAATTGCTTGACGAGATGAGGTCTTACGGCATTCTGCAAAGCGAATTCGCTGAAGTGACGGGCATGGCCTCGGGGCATCTCGCGGCGGTCAAGGCCAGCGAACGGCGCAACCGTTTCTTTCACGAATTGGGCGCCACCAAGTTAGCCTGTCTATGGGTATTGGAGCGTTTTGGCAAACGTCACGCCCAAGCCCGCGAGCGGCAAAAAGCCAGGGAAGCGGCCCTCCGCGGGAAGGAAAAAGCCCGCGCCGAAGCGAAGAAACTAACTGCCAAAGCCGCCAAAGAGAAAGCGCGGGAAAAAGCTAAAGCGGCTAAAGAGGCCGCCAAACAGAAAGAACGGGAAGCCCGCCAAAAAGCCCGCGAGCAGGTTAAAAAGGCCCGCGCGGCGGCCCCACAGAAGGCCCCGCAATGAACGAATCGGCGCAGAGATTACAACATTTTACCGAGCGGCTGCTCACCTTAGAAGGCGGGTTGGCAGAAGCGTTGCCCGCCGGCGGGCTGGAAGTATTGGCCCCGACGCGGGTGCAACAAGTGTTGGGGCTGAAAGAAATAGCGCAACTGGCCTTTGACGGGACAACGGCAGAGGGCGCGGTGCGGGTGGGGTTGGAAAGCGATTGGCTGGAGCGTTGCGCCGAACTGCTGGGCGCGCGCGGGCGTCACACGCGCCTGAGTTGGCACGCGCCGCTCCCGCCCCTGGGTGCTCCTGAGAAAGCAATCCAAAACAGTCTGGACTTACAGAACGCGGTCTATCGCTACCTGAAAACGGAAGCGGCGTGGACGCGCTACTGGCTCTTGTTTTTGCGTTACACGGCCATTTCTGACGAGAAACGTGAAGGGGTTGTAGTCCTCTGTCTTAACTTGCAGAATGGCAGTATCACCGATGGTTTGGGGGAGACATTGTTGGGTGAAGTCTTGGCTTCCCAAGCCTTGGTGGCAGAAAACTTGCCACCGAATGTTGCCTTACCCGAAGTCTGGCCGGCACAAAAAACGCTAAATATGTTGTCCCGCGCCTTGCCAGGGAGAGTGCGGTTGGCAGTATCACAGTTTACGGCAGGTATGGAGCGTCGCCTGGCGCGTGACCTGGCCCGGTTACACAACTACTACCACGGGCTGCGGGCCGAGGCCTGGACACGCTTGCAGAATCATAAAGGCGACGCGGCGCGGGAACAACTACGACTGGACTCCGCCGAGCGCGAATATCGCACGAAAGTGGCCGATGTGCGGGAGAAATACGCCCTGAGCATAGAGTTAGAATGGAATCAGACGCTGGAAATCGTCATGCCGGTGCAGCGCGTCCATCTGCTATTAAAACGGCGCAAAGCCGAGCGGCGATTGGCTTTGGACTGGAATCCGGCGGGCCGCAGATTAGATGCGCCACCAGACGAATGGAGCTATTCGGCGACGCAATCACGGGTCGTGTGCGATGCCGCTTCGCATATCGTTGCCCTTTCGGGTCATAGTCCCTGTGAAATGTGCGCCAAAGAGTATTGCCGCGTTTGCCACACGAAACGTTGCCCAAAGTGTGGGTGTGTCTTTGTGGGTCTCCGGGCCACGCCCAACCGCTAATGATGGCTCCGGCAAACAAAGAGCACCGACAAAGGCCGCAACGCGGCAGTAAGCAGTAGGCAGTGGCAGTAGGCAGCAAGAAGCCGCGTTGCGCTAACACAGGCGCGAACCGCCGCCGCCGTCGTGGTCTGCGCGCGTCGCCAGCGGACAGTAAGCAGTAGGAAGTAGTTGCTGCCTACTGCCTCTGCTTACTGCCACTGGCTTCCCGGCGGAAAGTTTTCAAAGCCTCACGATTTCACCCGACAATCGCGCGCTTTACTATTCACTTGACAAAAGAGAAACGAATATCTGGCTCGCCTCGGTAGAATAAGGCGAGTGTCTGCCGCCGGTCTGATTGCGGCAAAACCGCTTCGCGGCTAACATGGCGCGGATGGCACAAAATCTTTTGGGGAAAACCTGGCGGCCCGGCTTGCTGGCGGCGTTGGCGGTGACGTTTCTGGCCGTCTTGCCTTCGTTGCAAGTGTGGTGGGCGCGCGGGGGTGAATGGTCGGCCAACGACGCCTCATTTTCCGGCGACGAGGTCTCCTATTGCGCCTACGTCAACGCGCTCATGCAAGGACGCCCGCGCCGCAACGACCCCTACACGGGCCACGACCACACGCCGCAAGAATCGCTCTTCTCCATACAGTTCATCCCGCCTTACGCCGTCGCCAGCCTCGCCCGTTTGTTGCGTCTGACGGCCCCGCAAGCCTTTATACTGTTAAATTTTCTCGTCCCGTTCGCGGCGGCTGTGGCCTTGTATTGGCTGCTTTACGGTTTGCTGCAAAACACAGCTTGGGCGGCGGCGGGAACGGTTGTGGTGCTGTGTCTGGGCACTTACGCCGCGCTATACGGCACGCTGCGAACGCTTTTCGGCTGGGACACGACCTACACCTTCGCGCATCTCCCGTTCATGCGGCGTTATGTTCCGGCCTTTGGCTTTCCGCTTTTCTGGGCTTTTCTGCATTGCGCCCACAAAATGCTGGGGATGGGGGATGGCAAACAACCTGCCCCACTCCCCACTTCTCACTCCCCACTCCCCGCTGCCGCGCTCACCGGCTTGTTATTCAGCGCATTAGTCTTTTCCTATTTTTATTTATGGACGGCGGCGGCGGCCTGGTTCGCGCTGTGGGCGTTGTTTTGCTGGCTGGCGCGGCCCGCTGAACGACGCCAAATGCGCGGGCCGTTGTTGGTCACATTGCTCATTGC
>JAYVJN010000293.1:0-7043 GCA_043769325.1 Acidobacteriota bacterium | reverse complement strand
CACGATTTCACCTACATCACGCCCGAAGCCGCGCAAATCCTGGCCGCAAGCGGCGTGCGGCTCGCCGGAATTGATTATTTGTCCGTTGAAAAGTTTGGCGCGGAATCGTTTGACACGCACACGACGCTACTCTCACGCGGTGTGATAATCTTGGAAGGCTTGGACTTACGCGCAGTGGAGGCGGGCCTTTATGAACTAATTTGCCTACCGCTCAAACTCGCTTCAGGCTGCGGCGACGGCGCACCGGCGCGGGTCATTTTGCGCGAACTAAACCACAACGCGGAGCGTAACGGTGAACAGTGAACGCCGCAACGCGGCAGCAGGCAGCCAGCAGCAGGCAGCAGACAGTAAAACGCCGAACACTGAACTCTTTTAATTTTTGGAACGCGCTGTTCTCAGTTTACCGTTACGCTCCGCGAGACGCGCCGTAAACGATGAAAAAGCCACATTTAGACGCCTACACGGAAAAACACCCTAGCGAAGAATCGCCCGCTTATCGTGAGCGCGTCTATGAACTTGTGCGCCGTATTCCGGTGGGCCGGGTGATGAGTTACGGGCAAATTGCCGATATTTTAGGAACAGGTTACACGGCCCGCACCATCGGCTTTGTCATGCACGGCGCGATGGAACACGACACGCCCTGGCAGCGCGTCATCAATTCGCAAGGCGGTTGTTCCACGACGCGCTTTCTGTTGCCGCCCGACAAACAACAAAAAATACTCGAAGCTGAGGGCGTCAATTTCGACAATAAAGGCCGCTGCAACCTGAAAAAATATCGCTGGTCGCCGCCCGAATTTACGGACGACGAACAGCCTAAGTTGTTTTGAGTTTTTAGTTTTGCGCTGGGGTTAGGGAGTTGTTTTTCCAACCCCTAAGCCCCAACCCCCAATCCCCAATATTATGGAAGAAAAACCTGTTATCCGCGCACCTTATAGCATCGCGCCGCCGCGTTATTCCGTGTCACATCAAATGGTTACGACAACTTTCGAGATTTCCGGCTGGCGCATCAGACAAAACCTGGGCGTGGTGCGCGGCATCGTCGTGCGTTCGCGCAATGTGTTTGTCAATATCGGCGCGGCGTTTCAAACCATCGTTGGCGGCAATATCACCGCCTGGTCAAAGCTCTGTGAGGAAACCCGCAGCGAAGCCTTCGACATTATGATTCAGCACGCCACCGAAATCGGGGCCAACGCCATCATTGGCGCGCGTTATGACACCACCGAACTCGGTTCGGGCGTCACTGAAGTGCTGGCTTACGGCACAGCGGTCATCGTTGAACCGCTTGACGGTGAAGGATTATATCGTTGAGCAGCAACGAATTAACGCCTCTGATTGGTTTTGTGTTAGCGGGAATTTGCCACTGCGCGCAAAAAGATGGAACTATTGTGACCGGCTGTGAACATCAAAAACGAACTTTGTCCGCAAAGCAGGTAAATAGGAGATTTTTATTACCTCAACGGAGTACCAGCAACGCTTCAACTCTAACGCCACGCGCTCCAACAGCGAATGCCCGGCTGTGCCGTAAATAGTTTAGCCACGAATTGCACGAATAGACATGAATAAAAACAGGGATTCGTGAAAATTTGTGCAATTCGTGGCTTTTCTCTGTTTTGGGAAAATCGCCGCAGACTTGACCCGCAAGCGATTCCGGCGCAAGATTCTGCCGTTATGCTTCGTTTGTCTGCCGCCATGCGCTGCCTCCCCGTCTTCGTGGCCCTGGCCTTTTGCGCCCACGCGCAAGGCTTGAACCGCGAATTCGCTGCGCCCGCCGGCGCGGAAATTGTTATCACCAACCGCAACGGGCGAGTTACCATAAAAACCGACGCCGACGCCAAAATTGCCACGCTCACGGCTGAAACCCAGGGCCGCGCCGTCAACCCTGCGGAAGTTGTCTTGGAAGGCAAAGGCAGCATTTTTCAAATTACCACGAAGCCCGCTAAAGAAGGTGTTCGCATAGATTTAACCGTTATTGTCGCGCCGCGTTCCCGCGTGCGCGTGACGACGCTAACCGGCGCGGTGCAGCTTTTCGGCGACTTTGCCGCCGCCCAAGCCACAACCGACACCGGCACGATTCACGCCGACGCCTTACTCGGCGAAGAGCGCGGCGTCAAACTCGAATGGCTCTGGCAAGCCAGCCGCCCACGCTTTTTCAGCGAAGAAAAACTCCCGCCCGTGAAGGAAAAACGCGCCGGAATGTTTCTCTTAAAAGGCAACCTCGGCGCGGAAAAGCCTGATAAAGATAAACTTACCGAACTCAATTTCGTCACGCAGCGCGGCGTCATTCTCTTTAATGTTGACCCCACGATGGTGCCCACTGATTTGCGTGAACGCGCTCTGACTAAAGTGGCGCAGTTTTTTGTTCGTAGCGGCGACGATGACCTGAGCGAAGCCGTGCGCATGGTCAGTCCCAAGCTGTTCGGTGATTACACGCGGGGCCTACCGCCACCACGCGGGGCCGCACCCGCCCTGGTCAACCGCACTCACCAACGCAACGACGAACCCGGTGCCGGCCCGCAACTTTTACGGCTTAACGTAAGTCTCACCGATGCGCGGGGCCGCGCTGTGCCGAATCTGACGGCGGCAGATTTCACCATTACCGAAAACGGCCAGGAATGCCCCATAAAATCGCTGGAAGAAACCACCGCTCCGTTTAATTTAGTGTTGCTGTTGGATGTTTCGGGCAGCGTCGAATCGCGCTTGGATTTTATCCGCAAGGCGGCGCGGGATTTTCTGAAGGTCGCCAGCCCGCCAGACAAAATCGCCATTGTCAGCTTCCGCGACGACATCCAGGTTATCTCCGCTTTCACGCCCGACCGCCAAAAGCTCTACGACAGCCTCCACGAAATCGAAGCCGGCGGCGCAACCGCTTACTACGACGCCCTGGCCTACGCCCTGGTCAACCAACTCGAACCACTGCGCGGCGAACGCACCGCCATCGTCATTCTTTCCGATGGCGACGACAATCGTTCGTTTCTGCCCTTTGGCAAACTCTTGCCCCTGATTTACGAATCCGGCGCGCTCATTTATCCGCTCTACATTCCTTCGGGCCTGATTCCCGCAGACGCCGCGCCGCGCCCCGAATTTGTGGCCGACCCGATGCGCGCTCGTTACCTGACGCTCACCAGCCGCGCCCAACAGGAAGGCCGCGAACTCGCCCGTCTCTCCGGCGGCGTCTATTACCCCATCGCGCAACTCCCTGACCTACAAGCCGCTTACGAAGACGTGGTAGCCCAACTCCGCACCGCTTACACCATCACCTACGAATCCTCCATCGGCGACCCAAACAAAGCCCGGCCCCGCGTTACGGTCAAACGCGCCGATGCTCAAGCGCGAATTAGTTCAATAATCAGTGTAAAGTATTAGGCTTTGGACGAAACTCATCCCAGGCTAGCCGACTTTGATTAGCCTTGTTTCCGCTTGCTTGGGCGCAATTTCTGGTTTCATTTCGGTTTAGAGAATCAGCGCAATCCATTCGCCGTCGCGGGTTGTTTCGCGGACTTCTTCGAGGCCGGCGGCGCGTAGGTGTTCCAGGATAAAGTCTTCTTGCGTGGCGAGGATGCCCGAAAGCACAAGCCGCCCGCCAGTGACGCCGATGAGCGCGGGCAAGAGTGGCGCGATAACGTCCGCGGTCAGGTTGGCGACCACGAAATCATATTGTGGGTACGTTTCATCCAGTGTGCCAACGCGGAAAGTTATCTGTGGCGTGTCGTTAAGTTGGGCGTTTTCGCGGGCGATAGTGACGGAATCGGCATCCACATCGCAAGCGTCAAACCGTTCTTGCGGGAATAACTTAGCGGCGGCCATAGACAAAATACCCGTACCCGTGCCGACATCCAGAAACGTGCCACCGGTGTAGTATTTTTCGATAGCCGCGAGACAGAGTTTGGTGGTTTCGTGCGTGCCGGTGCCGAAAGCCATGCCGGGTTCGATGCGGATAACGACGGCATTCGCGCGCTTAGGCGCGTCCGTCCAGGGCGGCGCGATGTGGAAACGCCCGACATTGACGGGTTGCCAGTTCTTTTTCCACTCAGCCAGCCAATCCTCGTTCGGCACGTCGTAAACACGGCCCACGCGCACGCTCTCCAATGGCAGTTCATACATTTGCAGCGCGTGGACGAGTTCGTTGTTGACGCGCGTAGAATCGGGGTGAGCGTCGAAATAAGCGGTGACGACCAGCACGTCCTGGCCTTTGTCGTGGCAGTAAGTCCCCAACGCGCCCGCTTCCATCAGCGCGTATTCAACAGCTTCACGCGCCGCCGCGTCAGTGTCGGCTTCCAGCGCGTGCCAGATTTTCAGTTGCGTTGTTGTCATAGAAAAACTTTAACACGGAGACACAAAGGCACGGAGACAAACAAATGTTTTATCCCCGTGTCTTTGTGTCTCCGTGTCCCTGTGTTAAATTCTTCACTGCCTTTGTAACCCCAATGAATCCAACAAGCCATCACGGTTACGCCAGTCTTCTTCGACCTTGACAAAGAGTTGCAAATGGCAACGATGGCCCAACAACTTTTCGATGTCGCGGCGGGCGCGGGTGCCGACTTCTTTGATAGCCGCGCCGCCTTTGCCGACGATGATGCGCTTTTGCGAATTGCGTTCGACGAAAATCGCGCATGAAATACGGGCAAAGTCCGCGCTTTCCTGTAAAAATTCCTCGGTCATAACCGCCGTAACGTAAGGCAATTCCTCGCCCGTCGTCTGCAAAATCTTCTCGCGCACGATTTCCGAGACGATGACGCGCACAGGTTGGTCGGTCATTTCGTCCTCGCCAAAGAGCGGTTCGCTCTCCGGCAGATTTTTAATCATTTCCAGCAGCAGCCTATCCACCGAGTGGCCTTTCAAGGCCGACACCGGCACCACACCGCGCCAGTCATATTCTTGTGAATACAGCTCAATCAAGGGCAGCAAGGCGGCTTTGTCAGGCAATTTGTCGGTTTTGTTGAGCAACAGCAGCGCGGGTTTTTCCGACTGTTTGACCAAATCCAGTACGAACCGGTCGCCGTTGCCGGTGGAAACCGAGGCATCGCGCATGAGGCAGATTAAATCCACGCCCATCAGCGCGTCATGCACCGCCGCCATCATGCGCCGGTTGAGCGCGTAACCAGGTTTATGCACGCCCGGCGTATCTACGAGGACGATTTGCCCGTCCTCGCGCGTGATGATGCCCTGAATACGGTGGCGCGTGGTCTGCGGTTTATTCGACACCGCCGCGATTTTCTCGCCCACCAAATGATTGAGCAAAGTAGATTTGCCCGCATTCGGACGCCCGATTAAAGCGACATAGCCGCTGCGAAAAGTATTATTTTCTTCCATTAAAAATCATGTCAAACCAGCCAACGGTTGCCCGTGTGTAAACTCAATGAGATGGCCGTCGGGGTCGCGTATGACGGCGAAATAGCCGACCACGCCGCCCAAGTCCGTGAGCGGTTCGGCGAGGATGCCGAGGCGTTCAGCTTCGGCAGCAATGCTTTCAACTTCGGCGCGGGTGTCGCATTGAAAGCCAAAATGGTCAAGCCTTTGCGTCACTGCGCCGCGCAGTAACACTAACACAAATTGCGGCAACTCGTCGGGCGGCGGAGCGTAACCGAGCCAGACGGTGGAGCCGCCGTCGCTGCGGCGGTCGCGCAAGACCGATAGTTTGCACCACTGCGCGTAAAATTCGACAGCGCGGTCTAAATCGCTGACTGTGACGGTGATGTGCGTCCAACGTAGGCCCATGTCGGTTCAAAGTTCAAAGTTCAAAGTTCAAAGTTCAAAGTTCAGATTCTAACCTTGCACCTTGAACCTGGAACTTTGAACTACTTATTGCTTGCTTGTTCGCCGTTCAAACGCATAATTTCCACCGTCATTTCACAGGCCGAGTACATATCTTTTACGTCCAGCCACTCTTTGACGGTGTGGATGGCGCGCATTCCCGTACCGAGGTTCGCACATTCGATGCCCTTGCTGTTAAAGACGTTGGCGTCACAACCGCCGCCGGAAGCCAGCGTTTTCACTTCCAGGCCGATACGCGCCGCCGCGCTGATAACTAAATTGACGACGCGGGAATCGTCGGGGACATTCATGGCCCCGTAAGCGCGTTCGACGTTGGCGACGACCCGCGCTTTCGTGGTCACACCTTCCAGCGTTACCACAGGCGCGCGCGCCGCCGCATCTTCCACGCATTGCACCATCTCGGCGCATTGCGCGGCCAGTTTTTCTTCGCTGTGCGAACGCGCCTCGCCGCGCAGGTGAACGAAATTCGGGATGATATTCGTCGCCGCGCCGCCCGTGATAGTCCCTATGTTGGCGGTGGTTTCGTCGTCAATGCGGCCTAAATTCATGTTGGCGATGGCTTCGGCGGCGATTCGGATGGCTGAAATGCCCTGTTCGGGAAAAACTCCGGCGTGGGCTTCGAGGCCGTGAATTTCGATGTCAACGTAATTTTGCGACGGCCCTTTGGTGAACAAAAAACCGGGGTCGTCGGAATCAAAGACGATGCCGTAACGCGCTTTAAGTTTATCCACATCCACATTTTTCGCGCCCAATAGCCCAACCTCTTCGCAGATGGAAAAGATGGCTTCGATGGGCGCGTAAGGGATGTTTTGCTCCTGCAAACAGCGAATGACTTCGATGATGATGGCGCAACCAGATTTGTCGTCGCCGCCTAAGACCGTTGTGCCGTCGGTGCGGATGATGTCGCCGTCAATCACGGGCTTGACGCCTTCGCCCGGCACGACCGTATCCATATGCGCCGACATCATTATCGTCTCCGCGCCGGGAATCGTGCCGGCAAAACGCGCAATGACGTTGCCCGTATTGCCACCCACCTGCGCGCCCGCGTCGTCAATCTCGACGTTTGCGCCCAATTCTTCGCAGTATTTTTTCAGACACAAAGCCACTTCACGTTCTTTGCGCGAGTGGGAATCAATCTGCACGAGTTCCAGTAGTAAATTTTTCAAGCGTTCTTGGTTAATCATCTATATTCTCCGTCAAAATTAATAACAAAAGGCCAAATTATAGATTTCAGACGTTTTCCGTGCGCCATTGTTCGCCACGTTGGGTTA
>JAYVJN010000292.1:0-7692 GCA_043769325.1 Acidobacteriota bacterium | reverse complement strand
CGCTTTGCCGTTGCAACACGTCAGTTTTTACGAAGCCTTTGCTTTTGCCGAATGGAAAGAAATGCGTTTGCCAACTGAATTTGAGTGGGAAATTGCGTCTGAACATTTCGCTTGGGGCCAGCTTTGGGAATGGACAAACAGCGCATATTTGCCTTATCCCAAATTTGCCAAAGCAGCGGGCGCATTAGGCGAATATAACGGCAAATTTATGATTAACCAGATGGTTTTGCGCGGGGCTTCAAAGGCTACCCCTCTAGGGCATAGCAGAAAAACTTACCGTAATTTTTTTCACCCGCATTTACGTTGGATATTTGCGGGTTTTAGGTTGGCAACATAAGCGATGGACACTGAATTTTTACACGAAGTGGACGAGGGTTTGAGCAATTCTCCTAAGAAATTAAGCTCAAAGTATTTTTATGACCAAAAGGGCGACAAACTCTTTCAGCAAATAATGAATTTGCCGGAATACTACCTCACCAGAGCCGAATTGGAAATCTTCCAACAGCAATCCGGCGCGATAATTGAGCGCATGAATCTGACGCCTGAAATTCATCTTTATGAACTTGGGGCCGGCGATGGGACAAAATCCATCATACTTCTTCAAGCTCTACTTAACAAACAGTTTCGCGTTCATTATCACCCGATAGATATTTCACTAAATGTCCTTAATTTGCTCAAGTCAAATGTCGAAAAAGCCAACCTTTCAATCGGTTTTGAACCAATCCATAATAACTATTTTGACGCCTTAAAATTGATTGATGAAAAGATAACGGAAAGTAAATTATTTGTCTTTATGGGGTCAAATTTAGGAAACTTGCCGCACCCCTTAGCGATAGATTTTCTCAAAAAGATTCGCAGTAAAATGAAGTCTAATGATTTTTTGCTAATGGGTTTAGATAAGATGAAAAATCCCGCCAAAGTGCTGGCCGCTTACAACGACAACCAGGGTGTTACAAGGGATTTTAATCTTAATATTTTACAGAGAATTAATAATGATTTAGGCGGGAATTTTTTGCTGGAAAACTTCCTCCACTTCCCTGTCTATAACCCCGAAACAGGAACCACCAAAAGCTTTTTGGTAAGCACAATTGAGCAAAATGTATTTGTTGAAAAGTTAAGTAAAACTTTTTCTTTTGCACAGTGGGAAACTATCCATACTGAGATTTCCCAAAAATATAATCACAGTATCATTAGCTGGCTCTGCGAATCAGCCGGGTTAGAATTATTGGAGGTTTTTACCGATGCTAATGAATACTTTTTGGAGTGCCTGATAATTCGTGGCAGTTCGGCTGAAAAATAGCGAAGCTATATCTTTCAAGAAAAAGAATTTTCGCCACAGAGAACACAGAGTTCACAGAGGTTAAACCGAGTTATGGGGTTACGGTTTTTCTCTGTGCTTCTTGGTGCGCTCTGCGGCTAATTCTTTTTCTTGAAGTGCATAGCCCCGTTACTCAAAAGATTCGCCGCTCTGTTTCAGAAATTGACGCATCATTAATTGAAGCCTCCCGGCGACGCATCAAGCCTTCTTCGTCAAATTCCCACAATTCGTTGCCGTAACTGCGAAACCAATTACCTTCCGCGTCGTGCGATTCATATTCAAATTTCACGGCGATGCGGTTGTCTGTAAAAGCCCAGAGTTCTTTCCTCAGTTTGTAGTCCAGTTCCTTGACCCACTTCCGGTATAAAAACGCTTTGATTTCCTCGCGCCCGTTGAGAAATTCAGCGCGGTTGCGCCAGGTAGAATCTTCGCTATAAGCCAGCGCAACTCGCTCAGGGTCGCGCGTGTTCCAGGCGTTTTCGGCGGCTTTGACCTTCGCCAGCGCGGTTTCCAAAGTAAACGGCGGTTTGATGTCGGTTGGTTTAGTCATGTTTTCCTCGTTTGAGTTCCTCAATTTCTTTTTCCAGCTTTTCGATATGCTCGTAAAGCGGCGCGTTCATTGCTCTTACTTCCTCAAGGGTAAAACGCTGTGTGATATGCTGCGGGCAATTCCAGTCAAAGGCTTCAACGCGCAAAAACATCGCCCGTTCGATGAAAGCTTTGGGCCTAAAAAGCAAATAAGCCTCGCTGAATAAACTATTTGACGTCCAACTATTCGCTCCGCAGGGCTTGTAACAGAGGTTCGCGCAAAGTAATGCGTGTTGCCAGCCACGACGCGCTCAGACCGCAAAGCGTAACCAACGCCAAGAGTCCCAAGACGGATTTGAACGGCACGCCGCCGCCGCGCGCCAGAGTGACCGGAACCACCGCCAGCAAAGCGCAGAGCGTGCCAGTCAGCAACCCGCTGAACAGCAAAAAACCGTTTTCGGCCAGGGACATTAACGCAAAATGGCGCGGCCCGTAGCCCAGAGCTTTTAGCAACGCCAATTCGCGCCGGCGTTCCAGCGTATTGCGTAACAAAATCGCGCCCAAGCCCAAAGTGCCTAACGCCAAACCCAACGCGCCCAACATTTGGAAGGTAGAGAGATAAGTATTCTCGACGCGGTGAAACTCGGCCAGACGCTCATTCGCGGGCCGCGCGTCGAAGCCGTAGTCCGCAAGTTTTTCTTCCCAGATACCGGCGGTTTCGGGCGGCGCGTCGAGCAAAAAGAAGCGAAAGCCCTGTTGTTCCGGGAAAAGGCGCAGAAAGTTCTTTTCTGCCATGACAAATTCGCCCTGAAAGATACTGTCCGACAATGCTCCGACGATACGCAAACGCACCGCCTCGCCATTCGTGCGCGGCAAGGTAAACACATCGCCCACCGCGAGATGCAGCGCATAGGCAAGCGAATTGGCGTCGGCGATAACGGGCGTCGCGCCGTCGGCTTGGTCTTGCTCCAACAGTTTCCAGGGATTCTCGGCGGGCGTCAGAGTGCCGCTAAAAGTGAAGCGGTTACTGTTGAGAAAATCATCCGCCGGCGCGATGATGCGCGGGTTGCCGGCTTGGAAAAGATTAAGGCAACTCGCGTCGTCGCCGGGCCGCACGCGAAAGCGCGTAAAGCCGACGACTGGAGTTTCGCTGAGGTTCAATTCCTCGCGGCCTTCTTTGGTGTTCGGGTTGTGCAGCAAGGGGAGTTGCGCTTCGGCCAATAGAGGGAAACCGCCGTTGCCTGACTTGCGGTCATAAATATCTTGTTTGCCGTCTTTGCGGAAGGAATCAACCGTCACCACAATAAACGCCGCCGCTGCTATCAAGGTGATACACAACACGCTGCGTCCGGGCCGGTGCGTCGCGTTGCGGATGCCCATCCGCAGCAAAGGCCACGCGCCCTGACCCGCGATGGTGTTATGCCCGCCGCGTTTCAGCCACGCCGACTGCGCCAACAAAGCCGCAACTAAGAGCAACGCCCCACCGCCAAAGAATCCCGCCGCCGGGCCGACAATTTTCGCCGCTGCCGCAACTAACAACCCTAAACCTAAAACCGCAAAAACGATTGACACCCGCCCTGCGACACTTCGCTGCGACTGCCCACCGCCCACTGCCCACTGCCCACTGTTCCCCGCCAACAAACTCCGCGCCGAGCTCCGCGCCAGCCCGCGTAGCGTCAACACCACGCACGCCAACGCCGCCGCAATCCCCGCCGCCAAGCCAATACCCAGTGCCAGCGGCGACACCGCCAGACTCAATTTCGACGTGCCTACCGCGCCCGACCACCAGTTGTTAAGCCCGTAAACAATCAGCTTGGCGTAAAGAATCGCGCCCAAAACGCCGAGCAGACTGCCCGCCGTTGCCAGCAATAAACCTTCGCGCAAAAACAGCCCGCGAATCGCCGCCGCCGAAAAGCCAACAGCTTGTAGCAAACCAATCTCGCGCACCCGTTGTTCAATGCCGAAACGGAAAAACAAGGCCGCTAACAGCAACGCCGAAACTACCAGGAAAAAGCTAAAGTAAAGAAAATACTCGCCAAAATCCGTCGTCCCACGCGCCGCTTGCAGTCCGTCGGCCTTAACTGGCAAGACAGTTAAGCCCATTGCCGAAGGCTCAAGATGCTTCGTCAACCGTTCGGCAAATTCCTGACGGTCTCCATCCGCCGAGAGGGACGAAATCATGGGCGGCGTTGCTACAACAGCAGTAAATTTGCCGAAACGCGACGACCACAAATTTTGCGCGTTAGCCAGCCGGATGTAAGCCTTGGGTTTTGTGCGGAATTGTTTCCAATAAGACTCGTCTTGCGGGCGTATTTTATTGAGGTCAACAGGAAACGGCGGGTTCCATTCAGCTATGCTCTCGGTTTCGGTCAGCCCCGGATAGTCCGGCACAATGTTTTTATTTGTCGGCGTTTCGGCTGGCGGCGTCAGACCACGCACGGTGAATTCTGCGGTTTTGGTCGCCAAACGCCCGTCGTCTTGCCACAAATAATAATCAAGTTGAACTGTGGCCCCAAGCGGCGCGTTCAACTCTGTCGCGGCCCAACTATCAAAGTAAATTGAGTCTTCCGTCTTTTCAGTTTTATTTGCCGCGCTTACTTCGCCTACGGTGCTAACTAATGAATAGGGAACTTCGCGCCCGTTATAGCGAATCGAGTTAGCCAGATATGAAAAAATCGGTTGAGTGTCATAACTTAACTGGTCGGCGGCTTTTTTTGTGGATTCAAATAAGTAGTCGCTGAGTAAACCACTTTCGCTATGCACGGCAAAACTTCTATTTTCAGCCAACGGGCGCAGCTTGACGCCCACATCCTCCAGCGTAAACTTTTCCTTGATAACTGCATTCAGGCTGCCCGCCGTCTGCTGCCCGCTGCTTGCTATCAGCAACGTATTGGCGCGGCCTGTCTGCTCTAACTCCTTTTGCAGCAATGCCAGAGGCACGAACACGGCGCGCACAGAGGCTTGTGAAGGGCGCAGAGAGAAGTCTCCCATCTGTGCGCCAGGCGCGACACCGCGAAAGTCGAGGCGCAGCGATTTGCCCAAGTCGTCCTTGCGCCCGTGCAGCGATTCGACAGGAATGGCTGATGGTTTTTCCACGCGCAGCAAGAGCGTATCGCCCGCTTGGGGCTGTAATTCCTGCGCCAATGATTCGCTCAACAAAATCTCGCGGCCCTGCGGCGCGGCGAAGTTTGTCGCGTGAAACCGCCAGAAACGCTCGTCCACGCCGTAAACCAAGACGCCCGCGCCGCGTCGTTTACTTTGGTCACTTTCAATTGTGCCGTTCAGGGCAATCAGCGGCACGGCGTTAAATTGTTGTGTGACTTGAATATCATCGGCGAGTTGGGTGCGGAAGAAGTTTTGCCCGGTCACAACATATTCGGTCTTGCCGAGCCGTTCCAGCAAAATATCGCGCAGACTGCCGCGCACCGACGCGCCCACCAGCAACGCGCCCGACAATACCGCCACCGCTACGCCCACGCCCGCGATGACCGCCAGATTGGTGCGCCGGTAATAGGCAAGGTTTCGTTTGAGTAAATCGTAAATTGTCACGTTATTCTGCGGCTAACTGCTTCTCTTTCAGCCTATAACGCTGCGGGAAACGCGCCGCCAGTTCCGCGCTGTGCGTCACCACAACGAGGATTGTTTCCTGTTGGCGGTGCAAATCAAACAGCAAATCTGCCACGTTTGCCGCCGAATCTTGGTCAAGGTTGCCCGTCGGTTCGTCGCATAAAAGCAGCGTGGGCCGCATTATCAGGGCGCGGGCCAGTGCCGCGCGTTGCTTTTCGCCGCCCGATAATTCCGCCGGACGATGATGCAGGCGTTCACTCAAACCGACTTTTTCCAGCAATGAGACTGCCGCTGCCGACTGCTGCTGCCGACTGCCGACTGCTGCTGCCGACCCTACGAGCGTCGGCGTCAGCACATTTTCCAGCACCGAGAGTTGCGGCAAGAGGCAATGGTCTTGAAAGAGAAATCCCACGCGACGGTTGCGAAATGCGGCTAACTCCTTTTCCGGCAAGGCAAAAGGGTCGTCGCCGTCAAGCGTGATTTTCCCCGTTGTCGGCGGTTCCAACGCGCCCAGCAAGTAAAGCAGAGTGCTTTTGCCGCAACCCGAAGGCCCCATAATAGAAATCGCGTCACCACGTCGCCACGACAACGAAACGCCGTCCAGAATCTGCACCGCGCCACGCGGCGTGGGGTATTCTTTGGCGATATTTACAGCTTCAAGCATAATGCGTATTTATGAAAGACAGCATACTCCTAGAAAAATCGTATCAGTTCGCCCTGCGAGTGGTGAAACTATGTCAATACTTGCGCGACGAGGCGAAAGAATTTGTCCTCTCGCCGCAAATTCTGCGGACGGCACAAACATCGGCGCGTTCGTGGAAGAAGCGACCCAAGCCGATTCCACCGCAGATTTTATTCGCCTTCTCTCAATCGCCAACAAAAACGCCTATCGCACGGATTTCTGGCTACGTTTGTTGCGCGACGGTCAGCACATAACCGAAAAGCAAGCCGTTTCAATGTTGGCCGACTGCGTGGAGTTGAAGAAGATGCTGATTTCTACTATCAAAACATCAAAAAAGAAATTGGACGGCGCAATAACTGATAATTGATAGCTGATAGTTTTCCTATCAACTACCAGTTATCAGTTATCAGTCATTTCGGCTAACGCCTTAAAAACATCCACCGTCCGTTCTGCCATCAGCCCGACGCTGTAATGTTCGCGCACGGCGGCAAATCCGTTGCGGCCCAATTCTGCGGCCCGCGTGGGATTGCGATAAATCTCTAACAAACCCGCCGCCAGGCTTTCCGGCAAATCTTTTTCCACCAACAGCCCGCCGCCGGTTTTCTCCACGACTTCGGTAAACGCGCCGCGCCTCGGTTGCGCGACGGGGACGCCACAGGCCATTGCTTCCAAGAGAAAAATGCCTTTCGGTTCGTCGTAGGTCGCGGGCACGGATAATACGTCCAAACCGCGCAGAAAGTTGACTTTGCCATCTTTGTCCAACTCGCCGCGATAGTTGAAACCGTCACAACGCGCCACTTCGCGCAAATAGCTTTCGTGTTCCGCGCCCAGATAACCGGCGACTTCCAGACGCGCATCAGGAACGCTCCGGCGCACGATTTGAAACGCTTCGGCCAATAGATGCAAGCCCTTTTCCGGCGCGACGCGGGCGAAATAGCCAACGGTGAAAGGTTTCGCGCTTGTTTCGCGCATCGTGTAGCCGTCCAGGTTTATCCCCAACGGAACGGTTCGCATCTTTTCCGGCGGGATGTGCAGGTATTTCTGCATGAACTCCGCGTAATACTCGCTAACGGCGATAAAGGCGTCAACGTGGCGCACCTGTGAACGAATTAAGTCCAAAGATTGTGTGCGGTAAGGTTCTGGTAAGCCTTCCAGAAATAAATCTTCGCCCTGCAAAGTGCAGACAACGGGACGTTTAAGGGCTTGTTTGAGAGGTTCGGCCAGCGCAATCAGCAGTGTATAGGGCAAACTGATAACGTCGGGCGGCGGTTCGTGTTCAAGCCATTCGGTCAGTTTGGCAATCTCGCGGCGTTGTCGCCCGTCCGCGCCTTGCAGCATGGAGACGGTCATCTCGCCCAACACTTTGGGCGCGGTCTGAATCTTGCGCCGCGCGGCCCAACGCAACACCGGCCCCGCGTCCCACAATCTATCTAACCAACGCGGCAAAAACGGCGCGTACTGTTCCAAATAAACGCTCACGCCGCCGAAAAATACTTTTTCATAACTCGCGTTCGGCTCATCCGTGCGCGTGGGCGTGTACATCGGCAACAGCAAAACGTCGTGCCCCTGCCGCCGCAACTCCGCCGCCAGCGCGTTG
>JAYVJN010000291.1:0-3171 GCA_043769325.1 Acidobacteriota bacterium | reverse complement strand
GGTGATAAAACGCCCGTCTTTTTCGTAAGACGTGAACAGACCGCGCCCGCCGGATTGCGTTGGAATCAGGTGAAACGCGCCGTCGCCGTTGCGCGTCGCAGTGTGCGGCTGCATGAATTGTTGCCACTCGTCCAACGCGAAAGTGCCGGGTCGCTCGCGTTCGTAGGCGTTGTTCGGACTCGTGCCGGCGGCGACGCAAACCGTGCGCGCCGGTAGCGTCACCAATTCGCCAGTGTCGCGCCATTGGCCCGTTTCGTCTTGGGCTTGCCGCGCAAAAACCATCTCTTTAACCGCGCCGTATTCGTCGGGCACGGCCTCTGTCGGCGACATATTTTCGATGAACGAAAAACCCTCTTGCAAGGCCAATTCAACCTCTTCGTGGTTCAAACGATAGGCGGGGCAATCCTGTAAACGCTTGCGATAGACCAAAGAGACGCCGCCCCAAGACCGCACCAACGGCACAAAATCGGGCTCTTCGCCCGCAGTTGCGGCGCGTTCACGTTCGGCGCGAATAGCCCGCCCGTGCGTCAGAAATTCGTCGTAAACTTCGCGTTCTTCTTTGTTTAGCTGCGCGTAAAGCTGCGTTTCGCTGACGGTTTCGACTAATTTCTCGTGACGTTCCAGATGTTTTTCTACTTGCACCGGATAATACGCGAAGGCTTCCGTGCCGTTGTCGAACGCGGTCAGGCCGCCGCCAATGACCAAGACAGGCAGCCGCATCTGCAAATTGACCAGTAAATCGCGCCGGAACGCGCCGCCCAATTGCAAGGCCATGAGAAAATCCGTCGCTTTGCGGACGCCGCGCAAGAGGTTGTTTTTCATCCGCACGATGGTCGGCTTGCCCGCGCCAGTTGCCAGCGCGATGTGGTCGAAACCCAGAGCCCAGGCGTCGTCCACGTCCAGCGTGCCGCCGAAACGAACCCCGCCGAAAGCGCGGAAATGCTCGCGCCGCGCCAGCGTTAAATATATGGCTTTCAAGAAGTTCTTGTCCCAACGCACGGTAATGCCGTATTCCGACACGCCGCCGAAACCGCGCAAAATTCGTTCGTCAAGGTTAGTGCAAAACTCCTTGAAATCTTTGACAGGCTGCTCAAAAAGATGTTCCGGCAGCGGCTCGATTTTTAGGCCGTCCACGCCGACGACGCCAAAGCCCTCATTCAAAAGATAGTGCGCCAGCGTGTAACCCGCCGGGCCGAGTCCGACGACGAGGACGTTTTTGCCGTTGTATTCTTTGGCGTAAGGCTGCTTGGCGTTCAAAGGATTCCAGCGCGTGAGCAGCGCGTAAATCTCGTAACCGTAAGGCAATTCAAGGACATCCGTGAGAATGCCCGTCTCGGAAAAAGGGATGTTGACGGGCTCTTGCTTCTGGAAAATGCACGAAGTCATGCAGTCGTTACAGACGCGGTGGCCTGTGCCCGGGCACATCGGGTTATCTATCAGCACAATCGCCAATGCCGCCAGCGAATCGCCCTGTTTTTTCAGGACGTGCATCTCGGAAATCTTTTCGTCCAGAGGGCAACCGGCCAGTTTGACGTTGAGCGGGTTGCGTTTCACGCTGCCGTCTTTTTCGTGGAAACCTTTGGAACAGGAGTCTTTAGCGCGTTCGTGGCAATACAGGCAATAGTCTGCTTCGGCCAGGCGTTGGCGTGGCGTCCCGCGTTTGTCGGTCAGGCCGAAACCATCGCGCCGATGCCATTTGTGGGCGGGAAACTGCATCTCTTCGGGCAAATCGGGGCGCGTCCGTTCCAAATGCACCAAATTCTGATGGTCAAAGGGGCGCGGCGTCTTAAAAGTAACCCAGCCTTTGACGCGCTGTTTGGCTTCCATCTGAAAATGATGGGCGGCGGCCCAGGCTTCCATAAATTGTAAAGCGTTCTCAATGGGCGCAAGTTGTTCGCAAGCACATGCGGGAAATATGTCACTTGCCACGCTTTCCAATCTATCTAATAAGGTTTTTGCTAGTGGCGCGGCTTTTGCATCCGGCTTTTTCCAGAGAATCTCGGCTTCAAGAAGATGCGCTACGACATAAGCCATGCCCAACTCTTCATCATATTTGGCTGCTTCTGGAAAGACGGCAAAACGTAATGCTTCAATAGTCTCATTTAACAAGGAGACATCTAACCCCACTGCTGCTTCCGCCGGAAAAGCCTTGACCGCGCGGCGCGTGAGAAAGGTTTTGAACGTCCACAAAGGGTCTTGAACCTTAATACTGTCAATGAGTTGCTGCCGTTCTGCCGTGACGCCGAAGAGCCGCGCCGTGAATGCCGAAAGATAGGGCGCAGCGTTGACTAGAATCTCCGATTCGTCCTTTTGCGCATAGCCTTCGCCCTCTGTGGCGATGTAGGCGCGGAGTTTGTCGTGTAGTTCAGTATCGTCGTTATTTAGTTCTTGGTAAAAGACTTCAGCCAGTTCGCGGAGACGCGCAGGGCGGTAGAGGTCGGCGTAGGTAAAGCCATCAAGACCGGTAAGAAATTCGTCAGTTGGTAGTGCGGTATTAGGCAGCCGGATAGACATACTTTTCGTATTTGTGCGCGAAACTCAGTCAAATAAGCCGTCAGCTAACGGCAAATTCCAGTGAGTATAGCACCAGCCATTAAGTACGTCATGCTAACTCTGGCCGGCCCTTGATGAGCCAGACACAACTCTCTTCTACTGCCAGGCTTAACGGTTTGGTTTTGGCGCACGCGCGCTTTTTTCGCGGATGAAAGCCACGAATTAAGCAGGTGAGTAAAACTCACGCTTAAAAGCGTAACTCTAACCTTTTCTTATCCGGCATAACTTTTCCTCACCCGCTTAGATGATGATTGATAACTAAGGCCGGCTTGACCTGGTGGTAAAGCCGGTGGGTAGGTTGGCGCGTCACCATTTTCCTACTTTGCACAAACCCTAAACTTTTTCCGCGCCAACGCCCGCGCTGTTTGCTACTATAAGCCAATCTCCGGTAGAATGAGCGTTTTGCTGAGTGGTAAAATCGCACGCCTAAGACGCGCTTTACCGCTCTCCGATTTGGTCTCGAAAGGTAAGTAATAATGCTTAGAGCACTCAGCCGTTTAGAAAGAACCCGCAGCCTGGTCGTGCTGTTTTTCGCCGCTTTGCTGGCAATCAGCCTGGTGCTGTTTTACGCGCCGGGCCGCAACCAACGCGCCAACGCCTTAGCCGGCAATGAAATCG
>JAYVJN010000290.1:0-6269 GCA_043769325.1 Acidobacteriota bacterium | reverse complement strand
TTTTTTCGCCTTCAGTGGTTACGAAATAAGCGCACTCGTCAGCAAAAACGTAGTGCATTGGCACAACGTAGGGCAGCCCCGCTTGAGCCAGGCCCAGATGACCGTAACCGCCGCTGGCTAAAAATTCCTTTATTTCCTCGCGGGACATTTCCTCTACGTTAAGCATAACTCACCTCAAGTAAACGAATACTGACAGCATTGCCAATGATGATTAAGTGTGTTGCATGAACCAGGCTTTTTCTTGTACGCGCTTGGCCCAGTGCCAAAACAATCCTTGCCGCACGCTGGCGGGCGCGCCGTTGGTCAGAGGTTGGTGGACATAAATGGATTCATCACCGCCTTCGTCAACCACCAGGCGCATTTCGTGTTGATAAATGGCGTCAGGAATTTGGCCTTTGCATTCGGCTACCAGGTTGGCGGCGGCGACCAGCGCCTGGCGAATCGCCATATGCCCCATTTTGGAGCCAGGGAGAGCAGTCGCATCGCCGGCGGCGTAGATACCGTTTGCCCCTGGCACACGCATCTTTTCGTCAACCTGCACATAGCCTTCTTCATCAGTTAAACCCAAGCCGGTCAGTGGGCTAGGGCCACGAAAGGCCGGCACAAGCAGCAAGAGGTCGTAAGGCAAGCGGCTTCCGTCTTTTGCCACCAATTCGCCAGGGTGGACACGGGCCGGAGCAAAGTCCAGCAGAATGTCTATATCGTGTTTGGCTAAGGCTCCAATCAAGGCCCCGGCGGTGTGCGGTTCGCCCAACAAATCCCCAGGCACGGCGGGCAGCACAAGTTTAATGTTGCTCTGCGCGCGCGTGCCACGCTCCTCTAAAAGGCGCGACATGGCGAAAGCCGCCTCATAGACCGGCACCGAGAGGCGCGAATCAAGGCAGTTGCCAAACACGATGTCGCCTTCCTTGAAATTGCGCACCGCCTCGGCAAACTTGAGCGCACCCTCCACACTCAGTAAGTGGTGCGCATAGTCGTAAAAGCCAGGCGTGTTTTCGGTGGCAAGACGGCGGCCCGGCGCATAAAGCAAGTAATCGTAGGACATCTCGCCGGCGACCTCGCCGTGCGCCAGGACAACCTGTTTTTTATCCGGGTCAACCCGCGCCACTTCACCTTGCACAAAGCGGATACGCAAATCCATGAGCGTCTCGCGCAAATCAAACGAAACATCACCCGGTTCGCTTTTGCCAAATGCCACGCGCACCAACGCCGGATAAAAGGTAAACCGATTGCTGCGTCCGATGAGCGTTATCTGATGCTCGTGGCCCAGCGCTAGCGCGAGATGCTCCGCCGCTGTGACACCGGCGAAACCGCCGCCTATTATCAATATGTTTGACATAACATTCACGGGGTACAGGAGTTAGAGAGAACATCGCGGACGCGATGTGTTTCGCTTCATCCTTTTATCATTTATCCGTTGCGGGTCGCGCGCGCACTATTTCCACAGAGCAATGGGCGTGCATCGCAACGGCTTGCGAAACTGAACCAATCAAAAAGCGTTGCAAACCGCTGTATCCGTGGGAACCCACCAGAATCAAGTCCGCGCCCCAATGTTCGGCCTCATCCACGATGACATTCTTGGCTGAACCGAGGGAAATTTGGGTAATTACCGGGAATTTATCGCCCTGTTTTTCACGAATCGTTTGGGTTGATTCATCCAGCACTTTTTGCGCGCGCTCACGCTCCATATTTTCGTAGTCGGTGTAGTAACCCTCCGGCACAGCCCACAATTCAGGTGTTGGCACAAGCGGTAACTCAATTGCCATGAGCAATTTGATTTCGCTTCCGGCGGGCCAGGGGCGGTTGGCGCACTCTGCCACCGCAGAAGCGCTACACGGCGAACCATCAGTTGCAATTAAGATTTTCATAACAACTCCAAGTGTAAATATTGACGAAGCGAATCAGTATCACCTGCGAAGGTTGACTGTCCGTAAATGTGAAAGTGCAAACTTCGTGCCACGGGTAAACCGTTGTGTTTGTTACACTGACAAGGTAAGTAAGTGCGGAATGCCGCTAACGGGTGCGCAAAATTACGCAATGGAAGTTTTATCGCAAGTGCGTTATGCAGTAAAATAGCCGGCAGGTCACTATGAAATCAGGCAAAATTCTTGTCGTGGACGATGAACACTTAATTCGTTGGTCACTTGCCGAAGCGTTGCGCGGGTGGGGCTATCAACCTGTGGAAGCGGAAACGGCGCAGGGCGCATTGGCAACCTTTGACGCCGAAGGGCCACTGGCGGTGCTTTTAGACATCAACCTGCCAGATGGTTCCGGCCTGGATGTTTTACGCGCCCTCAGACACCGCCAAGCGGACACCGTTGTCATCATGATTACCGCTAATGTGATGCTCGACGATACCATTGCGGCCTTGCGGGGCGGGGCTTACGATTTTATTGGTAAACCCATCAACCTGGACGAGTTGCGCATTGCTTTGCGCAACGGCCTGGAGGCTGCGCAATTGCGCCGCGAGGTGCGGGCGGTGCGCAAAGAACGCGCCGCACAGTTTAGTTTCGCGCAAATTATCGGCGCTTCGCCAGCCATGCGCGAGTTGCTGGCCTTGTCACGCAAAGTGGCGGACAGTGAAGTCTCCTCTGTGTTGTTGCAAGGCGAATCCGGCACGGGCAAGGATTTGGTTGCCAAAGCCATGCACTATGAATCGCGCCGCGCCGAGAAACCTTTTATTGCCATCAATTGCGCCGCTATTCCAGCCACTTTGTTGGAGAGCGAGTTGTTTGGTTATGAAAAAGGCGCGTTTACTGATGCCAAAGCCCGCAAGTTGGGGCTTTTTGAGCAAGCCGAGGGCGGGACACTCTTTTTGGACGAAATCGGCGAGTTGGAACTAAGTTTGCAAGCAAAATTATTGCGCGTTTTGGAAGAGAGCGCGTTCCGTCGCGTCGGCGGGTTGAAGGACTTGCCGTTAGATGTGCGCGTCTTGGCGGCATCCAACCGCGACTTAAAAACCGAAAGCGAAGCGGGCCGGTTTCGGCTTGATTTATATTACCGCCTTTCGGTTATCCAATTGGACATTCCCCCGCTCCGGGCGCGAGGCGACGATGTTATCTTGTTGGCGCAACACTACATCGCCGTCTTAGGGGCAAGAATGAGGCGGCGCGTGAAGGGATTGACCAACGAAGCCATCCAAGCCTTTCGGCGTTACGAATGGCCAGGTAACGTGCGGGAGTTACGCAATGTCATCGAACGCGCTCTGATTCTCGAAGACGACGCCACGATAACAGCTAAATATCTGCCGACGGCATTGTTACAACCAAGCCCCGGCGCTTTGCCCTTGAGTGATAACGCGGAGCATCTTTTCCGCTTGCCGCCCGCCGGCGTGTCACTCGAAGCCGTCGAGCAATCCCTCGTGCAGCAAGCGTTGGCGCAGAGTAACAATAACCAGACCCGCGCCGCCGAATTGCTGCGCATCTCGCGTGACCAATTGCGTTACCGCTTGAAAAAACTGTGAGGCAATCGTGCAAGACGTTCTCCAACAATCGCTTAAAGAAGTGGCAGACATCAAGTTTGCGCTCGACCAACACGCCATCGTCGCCATTACCGATGTGCGCGGCTGCATTACTTACGTCAATGATAAATTTTGCGAAATCTCACAATACCCGCGCGCGGAACTGCTGGGGCAAGACCACCGGATAATCAATAGCAGCTACCACCCCAAAGAGTTTATACGCCATCTTTGGACAACCATCGCCAACGGGAGCGTCTGGCATGGGGAAATCCGCAACCGCGCCAAGGATGGTTCTTTTTATTGGGTTGACACAACCATCGTGCCTTTTTTGGATGAAACGGGTAAGCCTACGCAGTATGTTGCCATCCGCAACGACATTACCGAACGAAAACGACTCGAAAATGAGATGGCCCGCTCTGCCAAACTCTCTCTGATGGGTGAATTAGCCGCGAGTCTGGCGCACGAAATTAAGAACCCGCTGGCTGGCATCCAAGGGGCGGTGGATATACTCATCAATCGCCGTGAGCCAAGCGACCCGGAGCGGAACGTCTTGACCGATGTGCGCCACGAAGTCGAACGGATTGACACCGTAGTGCGCCAAATGTTGGCACAGACCCGCCTACGGGCTTTGTCTTTGTCCTCTGCTTCGTTAGTTGAAATCGTTCGTCGCGCCGTGCAACTGAGCCAGCAAACTGCCTCTTTAGCGCGAAGTAACGTTAGCATCACTCTCACATTGGAAATCGCAGCCGAAGACGCCCTGATTTTACTGGTTGACGCGGCCCAGCTTGAAGATGCTGTGCTGAACCTGCTCCTCAATGCGCTTGACGCGATAGGAACAAAAGACCAAGGGTTAGTGCAAGCGCGCGTCTTTTGCGAGTCAGGCGAATTTGGCGAAGAAGCGGTTATCACCGTCTCTGACAACGGCCCCGGCCTCTCGGTGGAAGACCAACAACGCATTTTCAAGCCTTTTTTCACCACTAAAACTGATGGCACCGGACTAGGTTTGTCTGCCGTCCGCCGTATCGTCCGCACGCATGGCGGGCGGGTTGAGGTCTCATCCCAACTTGGGGCCGGCGCAACTTTTGCTATTCGTTTACCGCTCAAATAACGCACGCCTACACCGACTCCGGTTGAGCAAAAATACCCACTTGGTGTGGGCAAATGACCCAAACTAAATCCGCTCTCCTACTGAAAATGCTATTGATAGCTAGTTTTCTTTGTGGCACGGGCCTTGCTTTGTTCTCTTACAAGGAAACCGCGCGCGCTGCGCTGAAGGTTATGAAACGTATCAAGAGCATTCTCTGTCCAACCACCCTGTCCGACGATTCCGACTTAGCCATAGGCTATGCTGTGGCCTTGGCGCGTATCTTCGAGGCGGAACTGCATCTTTGTTATTGCGCTACCGTCTCGTCATGGTCTGGTATAGCGGCTGCGCCGACAATGGCGCATCTGGAGGTTGCCGGGCTGTTTGACCAATCGCTGGCCCCATACCTTAAACAACCGGACAACTTGAAATGGCAAGGCGTAGTGATAGGCGGCAGCGATCCGGCGGAGGCCATTGTGCGGGAGAGTATCGTGCGCGGAGTGGATTTAATAGTTATGTGTTCGCGGCGGCGTCCGTTGGCTGCCGCCCTCATGGGTTCGGTGGCGGAATCGGTTTGTCGCACCGCGCCTTGTCCCGTCCTGGTAACTCACCCGGACAAAAGGCAGTGGACTGCGACGGAAGCAGGCAACATCAACTTGCAGAAAGTCTTAGTGGCGCATGACTTTTCCGATTACTCTGAACTGGCGTTGCAGGCCGGCACCATGTTTGCCCAAGAATTCCACTCCGAATTGCACTTGCTCCACGTTTTGCCGCCCACCCGCCGACAAGAACCGGAATTGGCCTGGACTGACTTTGGAAAAGAAAATCCGTATCACCAGATGGCGCGTCGCTTACAACGTTCAATCCCTCAAGAATCCGCCTCGTGGTGCGCGAAAGTCCTTACTGCGGTACAAGAAGGACCACCTTACCGTGAGATTTTGGGTTACGCCGATGAACAAGCGGCGGATTTAATTTGTCTCGGCGCGCACGGGGCCAACTTTGGCGCGAACACGCTGTTTGGCTCCAACGTTGACCGCGTGTTGCGACAAGCAGGTTGTCCGGTTTTGGTGGCTCGCCCGCGCCGCACAGGTCACTAGAGGGGTTTGCGTTTCGGCTTACTGAGACTCGCGGCGTAACTTGTTACGCGCACTGGGAGCGCACGCTTCCTAGCGTGCTGGCCGTGCCATCAGGCGCGGCGGGTACATAATTACGCAGCACTGGTAGAAAAACCTCGTCTCCGTGCCACCAGCTCACGCCTGGCGGCGTTCGCGGCACGCTGGGAAGCGCACGCTCCCGGCCCAGACCTAATCAGTTACAGAAATTCAATGAATTAGCAAGAACCAGCAATTCTCACTTTGGCTTGGAGAGGACGACAGGGACAGCCAAGGAACCACGAAAAAGCACGAAGTCTCGTACCTTCGTGCTGTTTCGTGTGTTTTCGTGGTTCCTTTTCGGTTTTCTGCGGCTGCCAAGTTTCCCAACTGAGAATTGCTGAGTAAGAACGAATCCTATACTTTCAACAGTCATTTTGGCGAAGGTATTGTGACCATGATGACTTTTATACTCAACACGGGCACAATCTGAGAAACAAGTCAGTACCCGAAGCGGTAGCGACGCGCGTTGTCTTAACGCCACCATTCACCTCAGTTGCGACCCGGGTGCTACCGCTTCCGGTACTGACTTGTGGCGTCTCTCAATACTCCAATTGTACCCGTGCGAAGTATA
>JAYVJN010000289.1:0-5326 GCA_043769325.1 Acidobacteriota bacterium | reverse complement strand
ATAAGGCAGCATGGGATTGGCCGCGCCGTTCACTTTGAGCAGGTAGCCGTTCCACATCCCCTCAAACTCGCGGGCCTCAAATTGTCCACCGCCCATTCTGGCGTTAAGGTCGCTGAGGTCGTCCGGCGTGAAATTCCAGGTATTCAGGTTGTCAAGGTCGGAGAGTTTCAGTTGCACCCCGCCGTTGACCAGAAGAAAAGACTCCGTGGCCGTTTTGAGCAAGCGGTAAGCGTCCGTGTCGTTGAAAGGCAACAGCCGCCGCTTGCGTAACCTGTTGTAAAGCGGCTCTTTAATGGGGTTGTCGTACTCATCCAGAAATTCCTTGCCGTTTTCGTCCAGCCCGCACAACACGCGATCCATGAAACGCGAGTAATTGGGAAAACCGAGTGCCTCGGTGCTGCGGCGAATGATGACCCACAGCCCTAAATCGCCCGTCTGCGTGATGCCGGCGCGTGTGTTTCGCACCGTGACGACACTATTTAGCCGGTTAGAAATATCGCCGAGATTACCCGCCGCCCGGTTGGTGTTGCGCCCGATGTTCGTGGCCTCCGCGTAGAGGTCGCCGAGGCCGGAGACAACGCTGTCGTCTTCGCCGCTAATGGCGTCCGTCAATTGGTCAAACTTCTCGCACAGGTCGCAGTCCTCCGACTCGCCTTCGTAGCCTTCCCCGGCAGACAAGGATGCCAGGCGCACGGCCTCGGCCAAATCTTCTGGCGGCGCGGCCTGCTCCGGCGCGTTTGTTTCTGTTTCCGGTTGCTTTTTGTCAGTTCCGTTAGACATATTATTTCTCCTTCAATCCTAACCTTTAAGATAGCGCTTGCGGGTTTGCGGCAATCGCGCCGGAAGCATCCAGCGCGCCGCGTAAGGCCCAATAACGCAAGAGTTTGGTCAACAAACGGCTCTCGGCTTCGGGCGTGATGTGGCCTTCGGCGCGGGCCTGGCCGATGACCGCGAAGGCCAACGAGGGCGGTGCGCGGCGCATTTCATCGCGCTGTTGCAGCCAGGTCTGCCAGTAAACCGCGAGTTTCGCTGGCGTGCGCTCATGCACGCGCAGAACTTCGGCCAACGATGCGCCGCGCAGCTTGGGCGGGCGGTGGTTTGCCAACAAACCGGCCAAACCGGGCATCGTGCGCGCCAGCAGTTGAAACAGGGCGCGCTGTTCGTCCGGCATCTCCGGCGGGTAGAGCGTTTCCCAAACTTGTTCGAGTTGGTTCCACTGCGGGTGCGGGTAGAGGGCGCGGCCCAGCGCGCAACTGAGTTTCAAACGCAACCAGGGAACCGGATGCGGGTCGTCCAGACTGAGCCGGAAAACGAAGTAACGCGGCAAGGCGACCACCGCCAGAAGGCCCAGCGTTGAAGTAATCCCCACGCGCGCCACCGCCCAAAAATCAGCAACAATTTCCGAAAGACAGCGTTCCCAATACTGCCAGGCCACGCGCTCCGGGCCGCCGTTGGCCTGCAAGCCCTTGAGTAGCGGCCTGACTGATTCCACTAAATCAAGCAAAGCGGCGGCCTGATGGCCCACTTCGTGTATCAAAGACGAGGCGATGCCGCTGCCAATCATCCTTTCACGCGGCACGCGAATCACCGCTACCGGATTTTCCCCGCCGCCTGGCAAGCGTGTGCGGGCGCGGCGAATGGCGGCTCCGTGGCCTCTGTCGAGATAGCAAATAACCGGCGGCGCGACGTAAAAATTGCCTTCCAGCCGTAACGCATCTGCCGCCACTGCATCTAAACCGGCCAGCCAGACGCCTGTTTCGCTCTCGCTACGCTGTGTAATGGCGTCGGCGAAAATGTCCAATTGCGTCAAGGCGGCGTTGAAACGAAGGCGCACCATAGTGAACTTTCGTTGACCGAAAGCCGGCGGCGCGGCGCGTCCCGCCGAACTTGTCAGCCAGGCGAGAAACTCCTCGACCATCTGCCGCACTTGCCGCCGTTCGGCCAACAGATGCAGGTCAATGGCAGATTGTGCGGCGGGCGTCATGGCGGCGGCGGCAACCATCGTCTCTTGCAGCGCAAAAGGCTTGACTTGAGCCAGGCGTGTCAGCAAGGCGCGGGCCTCCTGTTCCAGCAAACGGGCTGCTGCGCCGGCTACTGCCGAAATAGGTGTCATGGCTTAAACTCCCAGCAAAATGATGGATTTTCCGCGACGTATCCAACGCCCCGTCTGTTGGCGGCGGCAATGGCAATGTTGCGTGCGCTGGGCTGGTTGCGAAGACGCATTCGCGCTCAACAAACCGGGCGCGTATTGTTGCGCTGCGGCGACGGCGGCGGTTTGCGCGGCTTGCTGCGGCGGCGCAGCCGGCGGGGTCTGGGCTGCATTGTTGGCAGCGGCCCCGGCAAAACGAACAATCTGCCGCGCCACTTCAAATTCCTGGTCTTCCTGGCTCAGTCCTTCAAGTTCCAAACCGAGCAGAGAACCAGCGCCGCCCGCCAATTGACTGCCAATCACGCCGCCAATGCCTGGCAAGAGCAGATTGCCAGCAGCCCCACCAACGATGGGCAACGCCTGTTTAGCCGCGCTTTTGACGATGCCGCCCAAAGCGCGTCCGATGGGCGATTTGACAACCTTGCCGATGGTTCGCCCGACCCTGCGGAACAGTTTGCCGAAAAATTGGTCTAGCTCGGCTTCGCTGCCGACGCCTAACAACTCGGCGGCCAGTTCCATCTCTTCGGCTTCGCTGAAAGGGCTTTCGCCATAAATTTCGCCCTGGTATTCACCCTCACTTTCGCCGTAGTATTCACCTTCAGCCTCGCCGTAATACTCACCCTCAGCCTCGCCGTAGTACTCGCCTTCGCCAACGCCGTGTGTTTCGTATTCCCCATAGGCGCTTTCCAATGATGTGCGGTCAAAATTGTGCATATTTCCTCCTCAAAAATTTCCCTTTCGCCTGGCGAAGGCGTAACCTCCGCTGCTTTGTACGCCTTCTTTATTAGCAACCGGCGTGCCGCGCTAAGTTATTGATTCTGCATAAGGCCAGGCGAAAACAAATACGCTGACTAAGCCAATCCAGCGCGACCTGCGAAGAATTTTTCGCAGACTTAACGCCAGCCAAGCGCAGTGCGGGCCAAAGACAAAGGCGTGGCAAGTTGTTACCCGCCGCGCCGGAGAAAAACGAATTGGTTGAGTTGAGCTACATTTCAGACGCGGGCCGCCTTTTGTGGTACATCTCCCAGGCGAAGCCGAGCCAGACGCTGCTCCAGAGGTATGCGCCGATGGTGTCGCTGGGCCAGTGCGCGCCGAGTGAGACGCGCGATAAACTGATGAGCAGAATCGGTAAGGCCATTAAACACATCACGAGGAGACGCCGCCAGCCAGCGCGCATTCTTTCGCCCGCCAGCAACCAGAGAAAGCCGAAAAAGCAGACGTAAAAGGTAACGTGACCCGACGGAAAACTGAGAAAGCCAAATTTATCCACTACTTGCAGGCAATCAGCGGCAACGGGGCGCGGGCGTCCAATGAGCCATTTGAGCAGCGCGTTGATGCCGCCGCTGCCGCCCGCGCTGAGGACTAACGCGCCAGCCGTCACGGGTTGCCGTAAGATGAGAAAAAGCGCGCCGGCGCAAGCCGTCAACAAATAAGGCGTCCAACCGTTGCCCGCGAGAGAAACCGCTTGCATAAAAGCGATGCCGCGCGCGCCCAAAGACATCTGTAAGCCACACTCGGCGCGTAAATCCCATTGAAAGTAAGCATAAGCGTGGGCCAGCAACGCCAGCGCGAAAAAGGCCAGCAAAACCGGCGCACGGTAACGCTTGCGCGTGAGCCAGAGTTTACCCTTGTTTGAGGCTGGAAGTTGCGTCATAACGCGATTATTCGTCGGCGGTTAGCTGTCTGGGCCGGACGAGCCAGGCGAGTTGTCCACAGCCACCGCGCACGGCGGGCCAGGTGTCGGCGTTTAGTGTCAGGTTGGCGATGGAGGCAGTGGGCAAATGTTCGTGAACGCCACTAAGGTGAGCCAGCAAGCCGGCAAAACCCGGATTATGGCCGATAAGTAAAACGGTTGCGGCGGTTTCCTCCAACGCAAAAAGGATATTGAGCAGGTCTTTGACCGAGGCTTCGTAGATACCCGCTTCGTAATGTATGGGCGCGGCGAAGGGCGCGGCTTCTTTGACGAGTTGCGCCGTTTGTTGGGCGCGTTGGGCGGGCGAACTGACGATGAGGTCAGGGCCTAAACCCTGCGCGTGCAGGTAGCGGCCCATGAGCGGAGCGGCTTTAAGGCCGCGCCCGTTGAGCGGGCGGTCAAAATCACGCCAAGCCGGATTGCCCCAACTCGATTTGGCGTGCCGCATGAGCAAGAGGGTTTTCATAATGGGGGTTGGGGGCTAGGGGTTGGGGGTTAGGGGTTAGGGATTAGGGTGTGCCCGCCCTAATCGCCATTCCTTGTCCTTCAGCTTGGGGAATAAGGGATGGAGATTGAGGTTTTGCCAACCCCTGACCCCCAACCCCTAATCCCTAATACAATTTTTTCCAAAAAGACGCGCCGCTGGAAATATCTTCGAGGGCTTCGGCCAGTTCGCGGTCAACCTCGGTTTCAAGCGCGATGTCGGCCATCGAGATGATGCCGCGCAAATATCCGACCTCATCCGTAACGGGTATGCGGCGCACCTGTTTGTCACCCATTTTGCGGATGACTTCGATAACGCGGTCGCCGGGTTGCGCGGTATGTAGCTGTTGCGACATCACTTCGCGGGCCAATGTAGTTGCGGGGTCGTGGCCCGCCGCAATGACGCGCACCACGATGTCGCGGTCCGTCACCACGCCGAGCAATTTGGCGTCCTTGCCATTGGCTTCGGTCTCCACAAGCGGAATAATGCCCGTGTCCTCGTCGCGCATGAGCAAGGCGACGGCGGCAATCGTCGCCTCGGGCGCGGCGGTTATCAGTTCGCGCGTCATAATATCGCGGCACAAGAGGCGCGAACGCGAACGCCCGCGCGTGCGGCGCGGACTTTCATTGGGCGGCTCGTCTTCGTAACGTCTTGACATGGGCGAATTATAGCCGCAAACGTCACAGGATGAAACACTCCGCGAGACAGAGCTTTGCAGGCCGAAGGAAAAGTAACCAGAGACTAATCGTTGGGGACTGTTTAGGCGGGAGATTAGAGGGCTGCCGGTATCAGGTATTGCTCCATCATTTTGTCAATTTGCCGGTGCATAAATGGTTTGTTGTAAGCGGTTGCAGTTACAACTAGGACCAATGGCAAATCTTTGAAGATAAATATCTTGTTGCCGCCGTTTCCGCTGCAATAATAAGCTTCATAGTCTTTGCCGCTGACCTGGTAAGTCTTCTCCCACCAAAGATAGCCATAATTTCCATTATCATTTGGC
>JAYVJN010000288.1:0-10608 GCA_043769325.1 Acidobacteriota bacterium | reverse complement strand
GTAATCACGGGCAAAGCGACGGCGGCGGCTTCCATCGTGGCGTTGGCGAGACCTTCCAGGCGGCTGGGTTGAATGTAAGCGTCAGCGGCTTGCATATAGCGCAAAACCTTTTCCGCCGGAATGTGTCCGGTGAAAACTACCCGCCCGTTTCCCTGCTCTTTCAGGCGTTCGGCGAGTTCTGGTTCCGTAGCGCGTCCGACCATGACGAGTTGCCAATCCGTGTGTGCGACGGCAAATTCGCGCCAGGCCTGGGTCAGTTCCGGCACGCCTTTGCGCTCGTCAATCGTCCCGCAAAAAAGCAACAGTTTGGCGTTTTCGTCCAATCCTAACTCACGCCGCACGGCCCGTTTATCAACCGCCGGACGAAACCTCTCAGCATCGCAGCCGTTGTAAATAACCGGCATACGTTGCGCCGCGTCCGGCACAAACTCGCCGGCGCGGTCGCGCAAATCTTCGCAATTCGCCAACGCGCAATCGGCCTCGCGGATAAAACGCGCAACGTGGTCGCGGCAATGGGCGTGGAAACGATGCCAGTCGTGCATCTCGCTGCCCCGCGCGATGGCGGCGACGGGCCAGCCGAAACGCTCGCGCAAACTCAGGGCCGCCGCGCCGCCCGTCCATAAAAAGTGGGCGTAAACGGCGTCCGTTTGTTGCAAATCGGGATGTTCCTCGACGTGGCGCACCAATGCCGCGCCGATAAGCGGCACAACATCCTCATCTTTCGTCCATTTTCGTTGGTAATAAACGCGGTCAACCGGCACGCCTTCAACTTCGTCGGGGCGCAGCAGATGTTTCCAATGATGCAGCACCCAGGAACGGCTTTTGAGCCAACGCGGGAAAGGCGGCGGCGCGGGTAAATAGCGCAAAACGTGGCATTTGACGCCTAGTTTGACGAGATTTGCGATTTGCCGGTGGATAAAGATGCCGGATTGCGGGTCTTCCGGGTTGGGGTAAATAGGGGTTACGACCAGGACGCGCAGATTCACGCCACCCGTTGGTTGATAACCGCCATTGGTTGTTGCATTTGCAGCCATTTTTCAAACTGGTAAACCGACCACAGCGCGGCGCGTTGCGGGACGCGGAAACGTCCGCCGGCGCTAAGATTTCTGCGCCAGCGGTCAACTGCCGCGCCGTCCAGATAGTGCCGGAAACGCGCTTCCGGCGCAACCAAAGCCCCTAACCCACCCGCCATATTGTCGCGGAAAATCCAGTTGGCTACCGGGGCCTCGAAGCCTACTTTTTTCTGGTCAACCAAACCATCCGGCAACCACTTACGCGCCAGATGTTTGAGCAACCACTTGCCTTTACCGTCGCGGATTTTGTGCGAAGCAGACAAACGTCCGGCAAATTCCACGACGCGGTAATCCATAAACGGGGCGCGTGTTTCCAAAGAAACCGCCATACTCGCGCTGTCAACTTTGGCGTGAATGTGGTCGGCCAGGTAATTTTTCAAATCCAGGTATGTCGCCCGCGTCACGGCGTCCGCCGGATAGCGTTCGTAAACGGAGCGCATCCGCGCCGTCCAATCCCGCAAAGACGCGCCGACCAGTTTCTCAACTTCCGCAATGGGCAACGGGTGATTTATCGTGAAAAAGTAGTCGAAATCGTCGGCCCCGCGTTCGGCTAGTTTGGCGCGTCCGCGCAAATCGCCGGGCAAAACCGCGCTCGCGGCGCGCAAAAACGGTTGTCCATTGCGGCTGCCACGTTGTTGGACGCGCAAGTAACGCGAATAGCCTGCAAAAAGTTCGTCGCCGCCGTCGCCCGACAGCGCAACCGTCACTTCGCTGCGTGCGGCGCGGCAGACCAGCCAGGTATTCAGCAACGAAGGGCAGTTGAAAGGCGCGTCAAAGTGGGCTAAACGCGGCCAGTAATCGTCTGCGCCGGCGGCGTCCGAGACAATCTCGCGGTGGTCGGTCTGCCACATCTGCGCGACGGACAAAGCTTTTTCGCGTTCGTTAAACTCTTCGTGCGGTATTTGTATGTGAAACGTCCGCACCGGATTCGCGCTGTTTTGCGCCATCAAAGCGACGACGACGCTGGAATCCACGCCGCCCGACAAAAACGCGCCCCAGGGAACATCCGCAACCATGCGAATCCGCACGGCGTCGGACAATAGTTCTTCCAATTCTGCGGCTACTTGCTCAACGGGCCGCTCGTCTTCGCCGGTAAACGCCGCGTCCCAGTATTCAATGGGCTGCGGTAACTTACCTTGTTGCAGTTCTGCCAGGTCAATGTCCAAGTAATGGCCCGGCGGCAGGTGTCGGATGCCTTCATAAACGGTGTCGGGCGCGGAGGCGTAGCCTTGTAACAGATATTGCCCTAAGGCGTCGGGCCTGAGCGAGGGCGTGTAGCCCAAACCGGCGATGATGCCTTTGATTTCCGAGGCAAAGAGCAACTCGCCCTTGATGAAGGCGTAAAAGAGCGGTTTGACGCCCAGACGGTCACGCGCCAGCAATAATTTGCGCTTGGTTCTATCATGGATGGCAAAGGCGAACATCCCGTTGATGTCGGGAAACATCTCCCGGCCTTTTTCTTCGTAGAGGTGGAGCAGGTCTTCGCTGTCCGTCGCGGAACGGTAAGCGTAACCGCGCCCTTTGAGCCATTGGCGCAGGGCGTCCGTGCCGTAAAGCTCGCCATTGTAGGTGAGCCAAACCGTCGCGTCAGCGTTGGACATCGGCTGATGCCCGTTCGCGCTGAGGTCAATGATAGACAAACGACGATGGCCCAGGTAAACGCCTTCGTGCGCGGTGACACCCGCGTCGTCCGGCCCGCGATGCGCCAGCGCGTCCGTCATCCGCGCCACTCGCGCCGACGCGCCCGCGTCCGTCCATGAAACTATTCCGGCAATGCCACACATAAACGATGTTAGTTTACCAGCACCCAACGGGCCGCGCCAATAGGCCGTTCCATTTCAGGCTGGCTGGCGTCAGTTTCACTCATTTATTGAAAAAAGCAGTTCTCATGTACGGCTTTATGCCCTCTGTGCGAACTATGGCTGATTGTTTTTGCGCCTTCTGTGCTTTTTGTGGCTATTTTTTCAACAACTTCCTAGCGCGGAAGGTTGGCGTTGGCGGTAGTTTTGGGCGCGAGATTGGCGTTGGTCGCGGTGTTGGCGTTGGCGGCGTCTTTCTTTTGCCCCCAACCGGCGCGTTGTAAAATCGTGAGTCCGTAGCGGATGGGCACGGCAAAATTGGAGGCTTCGTTTTCGGTAAAGACGCCGAAGTTGACGCCTATGACGCGGCCCGTCTGTCCAAAGAGCGGCGAACCGGAGCCGCCTTCCGCCGTGCGCGCGTCGTAAACTACGCGCTTCACGTCTTTGTCAGTGATGGTGCCTTGCGTGGTGAGCGGTTTGATTAGCTTTTTCTCGGCCAGGCAGCCTACCAATGAGCCTTGCGTGCCGCCGCAGCGTTTTTGTAATTCTTGCTGTTGTGGTTCTTCCAGGATGGCGATAAGGCGATTGGGGCCATTGGGATAACCGATGAGCGCGACGATGCGGCCCACCGCCACCGATTCGGCGTCGCTGTCTAAAGGCAACGCGGGAATATCTTCGGGCAAATTATCAACGTGGCCGACGGCGACATCCTCTTGCGCCGCCGCTAAACGGAAACTGAGCGTCAAAGGTTGCTGCCGGTCTGGAAAATAAACCATCAGACGCTTCATGCGGGCCGTCGCGTTAAGGGCTTTAAGTTGTCTGGTTTGTTGCTCTTCCGTCCAGGGCTGGAGAACATGGCGGTTGGTCAGAATAAACCCTTCGCCGACATGAAAGCCAGTGCCGATGGCCTCGAATTCGGCGATGGGGCCGGTGCCGTCGGAGACATATGGACGAAGCTCCTCGCCTTCCATCGGCATCTCTTGCGAAGCTTGGGGGAAACGGAGCGGCTTGCCGTTTTTGCGGTCAACGAAATAATAAAGGCCGTAAATCAGGCAGACGCCGTTGCCGTAATCGTTGCGGACTTTGTAAGGCAACGACGCGCTGCTCACCAAATCGCCCGTCTTAACGCCGAGGCTCTCCATTTTGGCGTTGATTTCGTCCAACTTTTCTTTGAGATTGTTGGTTTCATTTTGCGCGATTTCGGCGGCGGCGCGACTGCGTTTTAGTTCGCGGTTAAATGAGTACAGCAAATAGGCCAGGCTGCCCAAGATAGCCGCCAAAACCAACGCGCCCAAGAGTTTAGTGACCGGAGAAATTTCGCGCAGCAACTCGCGGGTGAAGTCGCGCAAAAAGGCTTTGGCTTCGTCGGAACGGGCTTCCACCGAGGCCGGCCCATTATCGCGCAAGGCCGGCAAGACTGAGGGCAATCCACCCACGGGGAAAAATTGCAACGCGATATTGGCTTCGGGCAGAGTGATTTGGTCGCCGTCAATCAGCGTGGCGGCGGGCTGCAAGGCGTGTTCATTATGCGCGCAGGTGACTTGTAAGCTGCGCTGAGTGACGTGGAACAGGCCGTTCTGCCGTGTAATTTCCAAGATAACGCCACATTGCGCAAAAATCGGATTAGTCAAATGGAGGTCGCACTCATCGCCCGCGCCAATGAGTATGCGGTCGCGCGTAAACACTTCCGTGTAACGCTCTGCGTCCGCCACCACGTTTACGACTAAGCCTTTTGCCATACTTCCGGCGTAGTTAATTGCCGCTCTATCCTAAATTTACCGCTATGAGCGCACATCTTACCCACGCCGGCGACAAAACGCAACAGCGCAGCGCGGCAAGTTATATTTCACGGCCCCGAAGTGTTAGCGGTGGCCGTTGGCGCGTGGCATGAGGCCATGTTAGCATGACCGTATGTTGTCACCCGTTCTGAGTTCAAACTTTAGTTTGTCACGCCCGCGTCGCGTGGCGTGTAGCGCGCGGCACGCTTAAGCGTGAACTCAGAACAGAGAGCGGGCAGTGCTTTCTATTTATGATTTACGATTCACGATTTACTTTTAACGATGGCAGACCCTAAATTTATTGACGATAAAGAGAAATTACACGAACTCGCGCCCGTGGCGCAGGCCCCTTTGCGGCATCATGTTTTTGTGTGTAACGGAAAATCATGCGCGGCGGTGGGCAGCGCGGCGGTGAAAGCCGCTTTTGACGAAGAACTACGCGCCCGCGAGATGCTCTACGGGAAAGAGAAAAAGGGCAAGAATCCACATGGCAGCGTTTTACTGACAGATTGCAGTTCCGTCGGGTTTTGCGCTATCGGCGCAGCGGTGCTGGTCTATCCCGAAGGCGTCTGGTACGCGCAGGTACGGGCCGAAGATGTGCCGGAAATTGTGGCCGAACACCTCTGTAACGGGCAGGTCGTTCAACGCTTGGCTTTGGCGAAAGTCACCGGATAAACACACATAACACTTGTACGCCGCTTCACCCGCCTGATTAAATGCCGTACAGGTGAAAGGGCCGCCCGCGATGATGTTGGTGACTTATCTAACCGCAACATTGACAACCGGGTACCCGGATTCCGGCCTGTTTCGTTTGACCTTGAGACCTTTGACCGCCGGCTTACATCCGTTAATTGTGGGCCGCGCGTATTTTTTGGCAATTACTCTGCGCCGCGACTTTGCTCAACGCTTTAGTTTTGGTTTGCAAAATAATGCCCCGCGCGTCGTCATCCCTGCATATGGTATTTGTCGGGTTAGCTTTCTGTTGGGCAGACGAAAGGAAAACCAATGATATTAGGCACACGCTCTTTACTTATGACCTATAAATCAGCCAGCTTGCGTCGTATTTGTTTCACCCTTTTGATTACGACTTTGCTCGGTATTGGCTTGTGGCGGGTTGTGGTTCCCGTTTTAGCCGCCGGCGGTGATTTAGACCTGGGTTTTGCTCCGGCCATCACCAGCAACGCGACCAGTTCCACAACTGTCAATGCTATTGCCGCGCAAAGCGACGGAAAGATTGTCATCGGCGGACAGTTTAACGCCGTCAACGGCGCGTTACGCAACAACATTGCGCGGCTCAACAGCGACGGCACGCTCGACACCGCTTTCGCCAACGGGTTAGGCGGGGCCTTGGGCCAGGTTACCGCCATAGCTATTCAAAGCGACGGGAAAATTCTCATTGGCGGCAGTTTCCGCAATGTCAATGGCGTAGCCCGCAGCGGCATTGCGCGGCTCAATAGCGATGGCACGCTCGACACCGCTTTTGGCAACGGACTAGCCGGTATTGAAGGTGACTTCGCGGTAAACGCTATCGCGGTGCAAGGCGATGCCAAAGTAATCATTGGCGGCACTTTCATCAGTGTCAATGGCACGGCACGGCGCGGAATCGCCCGTCTCAACAGCGACGGCACGCTCGACACCGCCTTTGGCCAGGGAATTACTAATTTTGGGGTGGATGGCGGGGTCTTCGCTGTTGTCTTGCAAAGCGATGGGAAAGTGATTATCGGTGGCGGTTTCCCCACCGTCAACGACACGGCGCGTAACAATCTGGCCCGACTCAACAGCGACGGCACAGTTGACACTGGCTTTCTTAACAGCTTGGCGGGATCCAATGACGCGGTTCTCGCCCTGGCGCTGCAAACTAACGGGAAAGTAGTTATCGGCGGCGCTTTCACCAGCGTCAACGGGTCAACTATTGAAGCTATCGCCCGGCTGAACGCCGACGGCACGTTTGATTCATCTTTTGACAGCCCTCTTAACGCGGGCAACACTGTCAATTCACTCGCGCTGCAAAGCGATGGCAAAGTAGTCATTGGCGGCGACTTTAATGGGGGCCAAAACATTGCTCGGCTCAATAGCGACGGCACATCCGATTCCTCGTTCTTTAACGGCAATACTTCCGGCCAGGTGAATAGCGTCGCCCTGCAAAGCGACGGCAAGGTGCTGCTTTGCGGCGATTTCGAGACCGTCAACGGCGTAAACCGGACTCGCCTGGCGCGGCTCAACACAGACGGCACACTGGATACCAATTTTGCTCCGGTGCCCGCCGCCGCCGGCGCAGCTGCGGCTATCGCGGTTCAGGCCGACGGTAAAATAGTCATTGGCGGCAGTTTCGCAAGCATCAACGGCACGGCCCGCGCTAACATTGCGCGGCTCAATGCGGACGGCACGCTGGACACTGCTTTCGCCAATGGCGTGGCCGGCCCGAATAACAACGTAACTTCGGTGGCCGCGCAGCCCGACGGCAAGGTGGTTATCGGTGGCGGCTTCTTTACGGTCAACGGCGTGGCGCGTAACCGCATCGCCCGTCTCAACGCCGACGGCACGCTCGACACAGGCTTTCTCAACGGCCTCACCGGGGCCAACAGCACGGTCAACTCAGTGGCCCTGCAAGGTGACGGCAAAGTGGTTATCGTCGGCCAGTTTTCCACCGTCAACGGCACAGCCCGCAACAATATCGCGCGGCTGAACGCGGACGGCACGGTTGACACGGGCTTTCTTAACGGACTCACCGGCGCGAACGCGAGTGTAATTAGGGTTGCGGTGCAAAGCGACGGCAAAGTTCTGCTGGGCGGCTTCTTCACCGCCGTCAACGGCACGGCCCGCAGCCGCATTGCGCGGCTCAACACGGATGGGACGGTTGACACCGGCTTTCTCAACGGACTTACGGGCGCGAACCTCAGCGTCAACGCGATTGCCCTGCAAGGTGACGGCAAAGTTCTGCTCGGCGGCGATTTCACCACCGTCAACGGCACGGCCCGCAATCGCCTCGCCCGTCTCAACAGCGACGGGACGGTTGACACCGGCTTTCTCAATGGACAAATCGGAGCGGATAGCACGGTGGTCGCTATTGCCGTACAGAGTGGCGGCCAGGTGGTTATCGGCGGCAGTTTTACCAGCGTCAACGGCACGGCACGAAACCGTATTGCCCAACTCAACAGTGACGGCACCTTGGATACCGCGTTTTTCAATAGCCAAAGCGGGCCTAACGCTAACCTGCTGGCACTGGCCTTGCAGTCCGACGGCAAGGTCATTGTTGGCGGCTTGTTCAATATTTTCAACGGCCTGGCCCGCGCTGGCATTGCCCGTCTGCTGGGGCCGAGTACGGATTTGGTGGTCACCAATACCAACGATAGCGGCGCGGGTTCGTTGCGCCTGGCGATAATTGACAGCAACAACACGGCGGGAACGCAAACTATAACCTTCAACATCGCGGGCGGCGGCGTGCAGACGATTACGCCGGCTTCCAGTTTGCCTTCCATCACCGACCCCGTAATTATTGACGGTTACACCCAGCCCGGCGCGAGCGCAAACACTTTGGCCGTCGGTAATAATGCGATTCTCAACATCGAAATAAACGGCTCCGGCGCAGGGGCCGGCTCTGCCGGTTTGTTCATCACGGCGGGTGGAACAACCGTGCGCGGCCTCGTCATCAACCGTTTCACGGGCTCCGGCATCCGGTTGCAAACTCTGGGCAGCAATATCATCACCGGCAATTTCATTGGCACCAACGCAGCGGGCACGGCTGAATTGGGTAATGGCGCAAGCGGCGTCTTTATTACCACGGCTTCCCCGGGCAACCGCATCGGCGGCACCACGCCCGCCGAACGCAATGTTATCTCCGCCAACTCTGCTGCCGGTGTCACTATCACTAACGGCAACAATGGCGGCGCAATCGTGCAGGGCAACTACATCGGCACCGACAAGAACGGCAACGCCGACTTCGGCAACAATACTCAGGGCGTTGCCAGCGATTTCACCAGCCCAGGCGGCCACACTATCGGCGGCACGACGGCGGGCGCGGGCAATCTCATCTCCGGCAACAATCAGGGCGGCATCAGTCTCGGCACGGATAATTGTTTCGTGCAAGGCAATCGTATCGGGAGCAACGCGGCGGGCACGGCAGCCCTCCCCAACTCTAACGGGAGCGGTATCGGACTCGGCAGCACCGCCAGCGGCCACACCATCGGCGGCACGACAGCGACAGCCCGCAACCTTATCTCCGGCAACAGCGGGGACGGCATTGACATCGTTGGCTCGGACACCAACATCGTGCAGGGCAATTTTATCGGCACGCAAGCCGACGGCGTAACCGCGCTCGGCAATACTTTCAACGGCGTCCGCGTGCGCGGCGGCGGCTCTAACAACAACCAGATTGGCGGCGCGGCGGGCGCGGGCAATGTCATCGCCTTTAACGGGCAAGACGGCGCGCAGGTCTTCACCGACGCCGGCACGGGCAACCTGATTCGTGAGAATTCAATTTATGCCAACGGCACGACCAATTTGCACCTCGGCATTGACCTTGGCGCGGACGGCGTGACCGCCAACGACGCGGGCGACGCCGACACCGGCCCCAACAACCTGCAAAACTTCCCCGTGTTGACCACCGCCACGTCCAATGGCTCGACCACGACCATCAATGGCGCGCTCAACAGCACCGCCAACGCGACTTTCCGCATCGAATTTTTCAGCAACCCGACCTGCGACACCGCTGGCAACGGCGAAGGCCGGGTCGTCTTAGGCACTGTGAACGTAACCACTGACGGCAGCGGCAACGCGAATATCAACCGTGACAACCTGATCAACATCGCCGTCGGCCAACTCATCACTGCGACGGCGACCAACACAACGACCAACGACACCTCCGAGTTTTCCACCTGCCGTGTAGTCACGGCCCCCGCTTCTAATCTGGCTCTCACAGGCCGTCTCGCGGATAGCAATAACCAGCCGTTGGTTGGCGTCAGCGTCGCTTTGAGCGGGGCCGTTTCCGGTTCCACTCGAACCGACGCCAATGGCAATTATGCCTTCCCCACGCTGCAAACCGGCGGCAATTACAGCGTCATTCCTCAAAGCGCGGCTTATGTTTTCACGCCCAACCGCGCCGATTTCACCAATCTCAACGCCAACCAGACACAGAACTTCACGGCGCAGGCTGGCGTCGTGCCGTCAACCGCGCCGCCTTTGATGGATGATTTCCCACCGCGCCCCAATCCCGACCCGACGCTGTGGGGCTTGGGTATTTTGACCCAGCCGCCGGGTTCGTTTGACCCGTTGGTGACCGTTTCGCAGGCGACGGGGCAACTCGTCATCACGCCCGTCGCTAATCAGGCGGGGCTGCATTTCGGCGGTTATGTCTCGGTCAATAATTACGATTTGAGTAACGGACAGGCCGCCGTCGAACTGGTGCAGGCCGGCACGGGCGGGGCGCAGTCGCTCTTTTCCGTCGGCACGGATTTCAACAACTTCTCGCGCTTTTTGGTCATGTCACCGCAGGGCAATGCGCCGCTCATCATCGAGGAAGTCCGCAACGGCGTGAAGCAAGCCCCGTTTGAAGGCACGATGCCGATGTTGATGTTCCAACTCGTCCAGAACGGCGTGGTTTTCCTCAACGTCGCCATCCCTTACGACCCCGTCGCGCATCGTTTTCTGCGCTTCCGGCACTTCGCGCCCGCCAACCAAATCATCTTCGAGACCAGCCCCGACGCCACACTCTGGACGGAACGCGCACGCGGCGATTTGGGCGAACGCTCCGTCCAAGCCATCACCGTCGAACTCGCCGGCGGCACGGCGGGCGCGGCCACCAATCCGGGGCCGATTATCTTCGACAACCTCGTCACGCAGGTCGTCAACGCGCGGTTCGCGCTCGCCGCCGTGACCGTCAGCGAAGGCGCGGGGGCCGTCACTCTGAACGTCTCGCGCACCGGTCTGACCACGCTGGCGACGGCGGTGGAATTCTTCACG